>JAUIJQ010000185.1 GCA_030431165.1 Rhodothermia bacterium
CGTGCTACCGGCGGTGTCGAGCTCAATGCTCGATGGTGAGCAGCCATGAGCTCTTCTGGCTCTTCGACTCGACGATTGCGCGTTCGGTTACTGCCTGTTGCGTCGACGTGTAGTTGCCTACTACAACGCGGTACGCAACCGAACCGGGTCCCGCGTCGTCGACAACAACGCGCAGGTCAGCGAGTCCACGACCGGCATAGCGACGTACGGCACGATCAGCCTGAGCCTTGCTTGTGTGGGATTCGATAACCCACGCGAAGGTCCTGTTTTCCGTGTCGACAACGATGGGGGCGCGCCGATTTCCCTGCGTTTGTTCGCGGGGTGTCACACTATTGCGCCGGTTCGGGTTGCCGACGATGTATTGCTCGCTTCCGTAGTCGGGCGAAACCTGGACGATGGCCCACGTGGAATCAGAGCCAAACTGGTTGAACGCCACAACCTTCACCATGTAGTATCCCGGATCGCTGTAGGCGTGGACAATATTGTTGCCAAGTGCATTGACGCCGTCACCCATGTCCCATCGATACTGGATTGGCCACGCCGGATGCGGCGCCGTGCGCACCCGGTAGTTCTCTTCCTCTCCCACGATGAGATCGCGCCGGCCGTAGATCGAGTCAATGCGAACGGCCATCTGAGCCGCGACCTCCGAAGGTGACAGCGCCGTTTCGGGTTGAGCGTCCACCGTCTCCGCAATTGGCGGCCTGTACGGTGTGGGCGTTCGAACCGGTGGCGATGGCGCCGCGCGCTGACCTGGGAGCTTGATGCTCAACTCCAATCCGAGATTTGCCAGCAGGTCAAACCCGGCACCGGCCTCGATGCCGTCAGACGCCCTGTCTGGTGTCACGGCGTCAACCCGCAACATTGGCGTTACCGCAATCGAACGACTCAAAGACATCCGGTATCCAAGACCAAGACCAAAGCCCCGGCCCCTTTCCGGCCCCCCAAAGGAGACGAGCGCCGCGGCCTCGGCAACCGGCGAGTTTCCGAGTGCATTGAGGTATCCGCGCGCGCCAAAGCGGAGCAGCGCCAACGTTGATCCTTCGCCGTGGCCGGCAACGTTCCAGTTACCCGTCAGCGAAGCGCCGATACCGAACTGAGCGTTCGGGTGATAATAGACCGACAGGTTGTTGCCCATGCCGTGTCCTTGATGCGGCGCCGAGGCAAGATCGCCGTAGTAACGAACCAGACTTGGCCCGACGGACACAACGGCGCCACGACCGCTATCACGGGCTTGCGACCACGCTGTGTCAGTAACGAGGAGGCTGAGCGTCAGGAGAAATAGCGTGGCGACTGCGCCAGAGAACCTTCGTCGGTACGCAGCATCGATCCCGGTCTGCCCTCCCCGTCGACCTCGACCAATCCGCCGAGCATGTCGCGTCGAAAGATCACCGGGCCTGCCATCGCGAGCGAACACATTGCAACCAGTGCAACGAGGTGTACCGGCTCGGGCACCATCCCGCCCGGAATCACCAGATTGATCGAGGCGTGCGCTGCGATTGCTATGCCAAGGTGTCCCGACTGCAGGTACAGAATCGACAGTACCGTTCCGACGAGGCAGGTCTGCACCACGTAGAGGAGCGTCGTCGCAAGGGCGGCATCTGCACGTATCGCGGCCGGTATGTGGTTGAGGCCGAAGTAGCTCTGGACTACAATGATCGCAATCAGGATACAGCGATCGTCCGACCATGAGCCGTTGCGAGCGCGAAGCAGCAGGGCCATCTGGATCAACAGAAACCCACGGTAGAAGATCTCTTCGGGCACCGCCGATCCAACCGTGGCCGTCAATACGCCGCCGAGCGCCAAGCGCATGTCGAGCAGCGTCGTTGGTCGCGCAAACAGCAACGTCGCAGCAACCGGTATCGCAATCAGGAAAACTATTGGCATCGCGAAGCGATGCATCCGGCGTTTCACCAGCAGAAAGTCCGCAGGCCGAAGATTCGCCAGGGCGCCCACGCCGATTCCGACCACGATCGCGAGCTGCAGGAGCCCGACGAGCGTCGAGGGCGAGACGATCCCGAGTGTGACATGCTCGATGGGGTACGCCACGTGGTACAGGAACCACGCTGAAAAGAACACTGCTTTCAGCCCAAGGTGCACGGCCGCGACGACCACAATCGCCGTGGTAGACACGGGAACCATCGACCGATATGAATACGGATGCATGCCATCCGTATCGGTCCACCCATGGGCCTACGTTAGCCGCAAGACGCGATATGTCCCCGATCTGCGACAGAGCTAGCGACCGTCCACCGGTTGCATCTGCACTCCCGGTCGCTGTGCGTTGTCAAGCTGCTGGACGTCCATGGCCAGATCAAAGACCATGGCTTTGCCACCCTTGTTCAGCCTTACACGTACGCGGGCGTTCGCCGGATCAATCGCAACAACGGTTCCAAGGTAAATCCTGTCACCCTCTTCCACGACGTACTGGAATCCGTCGTCATCAAAGACGGCGCGACGACCAACAATCGATACGAGCTGTGCCCGCTCGACGTCCAGTAGCAATTCGTCGTTTGGAGGCAGGTCGGTGCGAACTACCGGGAAGAACGAGTTGTGGGAGGGCGAGTGTCGCGGAAGCAGGCTCCGCGGAACAGGCACAAGTACACTATCAGCCGCCGAGATCCCGTCCCGTCCTGCGAAGTACGCGTCGAGCTGAAACGAGAAGTCCACCATATCATAGCGGCGCGGCTTCTGTGTTGACCGGTTCTCCTTGTACACCGGCTTGTAGCGTACGGTCAGGTCCGAGATGCGATAGAACTCGCGGTTATTTTCGATGTGCCAGACAAAGTGGTACATATTCGAGAAGTACGCCGTCGCACGAATGTCGAACGTGTGGTAGCTGAACTCCGGTGTGTTCGTCGTGCCTTCGAGGTCGACATCAAACCGTTCGAAGCCCTGTGACGTCAGGTCTTCGAGGTATAGGATCATGTCGGCCGTATTGAGATCGACGGGAACGTCTTTGTAGCGCGTATTCCATTTCGCGAGCGAAGCCTCGGCCATCTCCAGTGACTCAGCGTGCTCGACGAGAAGTTGCGACACTTCAGCCTGCTGGAGAGACGCCAACTTTATGGTGTCCTCAATAGCCTGGAGCTTGGCGGGCTGACTTACGCGTGTCAGGTAGTTGCCCACGACGACGACAACCACCAGCCAGGCTAGCGGGACCAACGTGTTTATGAAGTGTCTCATGGGCTTTCGTGTGTGTGCTGAGCGGTCTCAGCAAGTCCTTCAAGTGCGATACGGTCTGCTTCATCAAGCTCGGCGCTGTTTTCCCGCAGGAACTCAGCAACTTGCGGTAGCTGCGGCCGCGTCGGAATGGAAATAGCAAAAGAGTACACTCGCAGCCCTTGAATCTCCGCGAACGTAAGCTTGTCGATTGATCCCTCCCACTCCTGCGCAAACCTTGCAATATTGCTACGCTGAAGTGCATTCCCCTCGACATAAAGCATGTTCGCGTCAGGGGTCCATGCGGTGAGCCAGATATCGCCAATGCCGGCGGTTGCACGCGTCATCCGGTCAAGCGTTGTAGACCACCGGTCGCTCCCGATGAGGAGGGAGTCGAGCACGATGAGCGCGCGGCTGTATCGAGCCGAAAGCGCCTGCAGGCTGTCCACGCGACTGCGCAGTAGCGCGGGATCCTCGGTTGGAAACTCAGGTGGATCAAGCGCAACTTCCGCCTCCAGAAGCTGAACCTCTTCCTGGGCCTTCAGGACCTGGATCGTATAGAACAGGCTAACCCCGAACAGCAGCAAGAGCGCGGCATACGAGTGCCACTGCAAACCCAGCTTGCGCCGCGTCCGTGCCCCCCGACGCTTCTTCTCGAGAATGTTGATGAGCGGCGACACGTTGCCCTCGGCCCGCCAATCCTCCAGCAGCCGCAATGCAACGCCGACAGCAGGTACAGTCTGCGGGCGGACGCGTTCCGGCACTGTTGCCTCGTCCAGATTAAATCCTTCGAGCAGCTCTCGCAGCCCATAGACCGTGGACTCAGGAAAGAACGACTGGAAACTCTCTGTGACATCGTCCCGGTGATGCTCGGCGACGGCGTAGATCTCCTCTATATCACCGATGCGGAGCTCATCTTGCTTGAGCTGGACGCGACTGCACACAGTATCCAGCGGATCCGACGACGTGACGGAGCGGAGCTCTTCGTACCGATCCAGTCTGCCGTCGCGCAGGAACAGGATGCTTGTTTCCGACAAACCGACGCGAACAATCGCGACAACACCCGACCGGGCTGACGGTCGCCGGGTCACCATGCTGGCGAGCAGGCTGAGCTCTGAATCAACCAGGTAGGCCGGTGGCACGGCAGACTTGGTGTGTCGTGCAACGCCATCAAGCGCATCTACTATCGTATCAGGCGTGGCGCCGGCAACGGCGAGGTACCGCCAGCGGGACTGATCGTCGGTCATCGGCACGAAGTCGACCCGGGCTCCGTCAACCGTGAGCGACGGCGACTCGACGAGCTTGCTGACGAGGATCTTGCGCTGCGCCTTGCTGATTCCGACATCACGCACTGAGCCAACAGGGGTCTGCCTGTTTCGTGGTACCGGGACACCAATTTCCTGGTAGTACACGTCGGGCGCTGCGATGCAGAAAGCGAGTCGCGGATTAGGGTAGCCGTCTTTCCGACATTCAGCAAGAATCTCCCGCAGTTGAGTGACGATCGGTGACGCGTCACGCCGTGGCTTCTTGATCGTCTCAGTGCGCGATGACGAACCAGTCACGCCAAGCGCCTCTAGTTCACCGGCAAGGAACGGGTCGCTGTCTGATTGTCCGGGCCCGTCAGAGACTTCAAGGACATAGTCGGATCCGGACGTATCCTGGAGACCCGGAATTGCGGATGCGAGATCAACAACGCGCTCGTTTCGGCGCGCACGCGGCCTCACATACCGACCCATGATGTGGATCTTCTCACCCTTCTCGGCCCGCCGCAGCAGTACACCTTCTACGGTGGACTCCGCAACGAACACTCCAAGGACCGCAGCATTCTTCTGGCTCATGGCTTGGTACTATTGCTGTATCAGTTTCAACAGGCGCCGCTTGTTGTTCGCGTAGGCGAGCGCCGTCTCGGCCGTGATGGCTCCGTCCTGCAGGAGCCGATACAGGTCCTGCTCAACGGTAAGCTGGCCCTGGTCGTGACCGGACCACATCATCTGGTAGATCTCGGCCGTGTTGTTGTTCTTGATTGCGGAGCGCGCTGACGGCGTCATCCACAACACCTCTTTGGCGAGGATCCTTCCGCCACCGACCGCAGGCACCAATCGCTGGCAAACGATGCATCGCATGATGTCGGCAATGCGCATCCGGATTCTGTCCTGTTCAATTGGAGGGTATTCGGCTACGATGCGGTCGATGGTTTCGATGGCGCTTCCGGTGTGCAACGTCGAGAAAACTTTGTGTCCCGTGTCGGCAAGCTCCATCGCTGTCGTGATTGACTGCGCATCGCGCATCTCGCCGACGACTACGATATCCGGATCCTGTCGCAGCGCCTGCACCATACCGTCCACGTATGTCGCGACATCTGCACCGACCTCGCGGTGCCGAATCGCGCACTTCTTTGATTCGTGTATGTATTCCAGCGGCTGCGCGATGATTATTATCTGCGCCTCGATGTCCTCGTTGTTGGCGTTAACAATCGCATCAAGCGTTGTGCTCTTCCCGGATCCGGTTACGCCCGTGATCAACGTCAGGCCGTCCCGCAAATAGCGAAACAGGAGACCGCGCTCGACCACCGGATGGAACCCAAGCGACCGTAGCGTGCGGGGCTTCCACGCAAGCATGCGCTGGCTCAGCGCGAGATTGCCGTTGTCGAGAAACACAGTAGCTCTGAATCGTCGCGGCGGAGCACCTTCCTCAACGGCAACCGCCACGCCGTAGTCGACGGCACATCGTTCAAACAATTCGACATGCTGGCGCGCGTCGAGCTGCGACAGCAGAAAAACATTGCTCTCTTCAACGGACATCCGCCCGAGCGCCGGCTTCGGCACCTTCAATCCGTCGACGCGGAGCCAGACCACGCCTTGGTACGTCGGGCCACCCATGTCAAGATCAGAAGCGTCTGCACGACACATCTCATCAACGAGCGTGGTCATGGACGCCTTGATCTCGTCGCGGATGCTGTCGGGCCAGTCCCTGACACGTTTCGCGTACCACTTGAGTTTGTCAACGCCCTTGAGGGCAACCGGCACGGCGGCCACCAACTCGCGGGCGTCTCGAGGAAGCGGAAGCCGCTCACCCGAACCAACGGCGGAATCAACAGGCAGGGCGTGTTCACTGCTATGTATGGAAACAAGTCCCACGCCTACCACTCCGCCCACGTTGCCAACCTGATCCCATCAGGTAGAGTCTCTGTCCAGCCCGGTAAGACGACTGCCGTGGAAACCCGGGCATAGCGAAATCCGAGGTGCCCGCTGACATCGATGTCGACACGCGAACCGGCGAACCCGCCAATGATGTTCATGCGCTGACCACCCGAGCCGGTCACGTCAATGCCATTGTTCGCGAAGAGCTGACCGGCTATGGTTGAGTTACCCTCGACCGTGATCCCTCCGTTCGCGTAAAAGCCGGCTTTGGTGTGGCCCTCATCATCGATGTTCTTCTCGAGCCACGCGTCCCAGTCCATCTCGTCAGCGAAGGGATCAGGAC
>JAUIJQ010000186.1 GCA_030431165.1 Rhodothermia bacterium
AGAAGGCATCCTGCAACGCTACCTGTCGCTCGGCATCAGTGCGTCGTCGCTGAAAAACCTGGCGCATCGCTTCTGACTGAACCGCTGAGGCCTCGAAGTGCAGCGTCATGCCGCTGCGGCGATGGCGCGACAGGATCAGCTCTCCCAACGTAGAGGCGCTGAATGACTTCAGCTGCCGGTGCGTCAGGAATCCGGATGCCGTTGCCGAAACGCTTGCTCCGATGTAGCGCCAGACCAGGTCGTTGGTCGCGGCTACCCAGAAAACACGCGCATCGGTCCGGGACAGGAAGACGAGAACGCGCTCGACAAGCTTCGTTCCGGCGGGAGCCCGAATGAGCAGGTGTTCCAGATCGTCGATAAGGCACACCACTACCTTCGAGTCGGGCATGTCACTTATCCGCTTCTCGAGTGCTGCCAGTGACGATGCCTCCTTGCTCGTGTAGCCGAGTGCTTCACCAATCAACCGCGCAACGTCCTGTTCCGATGAAATGCGCTCAGCAATCGGCACAGAGACCACCGTGGCGCCGGCCATTTCTGCTATGGCACCGGCCGCAACAACGTTGAGGAAGCTTGATCGGCCTGCTCCCTGCGGACACGACACGACAATCGCGCCACCCCTTCGGGTTGCTTTCCAATGCGAAAACTGGTTCTCCAGCCAGGAGATATCCTCAAAGCGGCCTTCGTGTAATGCGGCCTCTGAGAGCGGCTCAAACGTAAACAGGTGCCGGTAGACGAGCGGCATCGTCCGTCGCAACTCGGGCACGTTGCTCAACTCATCGATGGCACGCACGAGGTCGCGCTCGGTGGACTGGACGCCGCCGACGGCAGATTGTCCCAGCCGCACGAGTCGACGGGACCGGCGATACGCGCGCCCTGCAGACGCCGTCAACTGTTCCCACGTCGTCTGCCATCCCGTTATGAGCGCCCGCCTTCCAATGTTGATCTGCCTGACGAGGCCCTGCCAGGTATTCTCCCACTGTTCGTCAGAGTCTTCAGTCCTCAATCGACGAAGGACGGATATCCACTGGGACTGCACTTCTTCAACGGCAGCCGCTTCAAATGCCTCCCAGGGTTCGCGAAGCGAACGGCGCATATCGACCAGTATCTCGCGCGCGCGGGTGAGCCCCGCGTTTGCGAGCTCACGGGCACGCGTGGCGGCCCGGATGTTGTCGGGTACATCCGTCTCGGAGTCTGGCTCTTCGGCTTCGTCACCGGCATCGATTGCGGCCACTTCAGCTGCGGCCGCGTCGATGTTAAACAGAACCACGTTCTGAACCTCTTCGATGCGAGACCACGTTGCACGCAGCTTCGCGCGCAGGGGAGCCGCGCCAGGTTGCAATCGTCGAGTCAGCGGTCCGAGTGACTGCTGGATGTAGTCGCGGAATTCGATCGTGTCGCTTGACGCCGTCGGGATTACCGGCGGATTGTCAGCATCGGGTAGCGGGTGAATGGATAGCGACTCGGGGAGTTTGTCGAGAGTGCGCAGAAATGACTCCCAGATTCCGCGCCCCGGTTCAACGAGGACTTCGTCAGCGGCGACGAGCCCCGGCATCGTTCTGATCGTGCGTTCAAAGAAGCGCCCGGCGCGCAGCCGTATTCGACGAAGGTCCTTGTACAGGTCAGCCACGTTGCCGCCCGCTTCGGCGTTTCCACAGGCCGTCTCAGCCTCAGCGGTAAACCGCTCCAGTTCTGTCTCGAGGGTTCGCGTGGTGTCGAAGAACGGCTTCAGCGTTTTTCGCGCAACGGCGTTCAGGATCGTGTCCTCGGTATCGAGAATTCGATGCCGAAGCGTCAGCATCTGACTGTTAAGTTCGATCCTGTCGACAACCTGCTGGTGCCAGCGCCCCCAGATTTCGGTGAGGTGGCGCCCCTTTTCGGCAGGGCCGTATTCCGATCGCAGGTCGGGCGTCGTGGGCAGCGGTCTGACGCCTACGGCATAGTCGGCCAGATCACGCTCGAGCCGTGCGTCGGCAACTTCGACGAGCGTGCCGTCGATATCCGGTGTGGCAAACGGCTCGGCCAGCAACGCTGTAAGTGCGTCCTGCAACCGTCCGCCGACCGTCAGCACATGAGCAATCGCCTTGCTGAGCGGATCCGACTCTGCGTTCGAGTCGTCATCATCCTCTGCCGTAGCGTCGTCTGCGGCTTGCGCGACGTCGGATTGATCGTCTCCTGGATCTTGGGTGTGATTCTGTTCATCGACGCTGACCGTCCACTCGACCTCGTCCTGCGTGTGCACCTCCGGCGTATCGATTTCTCGTTCCGCCACAAGGATCGAGCGCCCCCACAGCGCAAATGCCCGCTCAAGCGAGGCCTCGACGCGTGCTATGTCCCGCACAAGGCGTTCGAATACGGGGGCGTACAGCAGAGGAAGGCGCGCCCCGATATGATAGCCGACTACTCGCTTGACGGGAACGTCAATCGACGGCTGGATGGATGGCCGCAGCCGACGCCGCGTTCGCTTGAGCCACTTTCGCAACGAAACGCTCGAGGGGTCGCCGTCGCGCCGATCCAACAGGTCGGCTGACTCCTGTACGGTTACGGCATCAGGCAACGCGTCTGCAACGCGGGTCCCGGACGCGAGAAATGCAGCGTAGGCGTTCCCCAGGTCGTTGATGGGTGGCGTGTCGCGGAGGTAGTTGAGTACCGGTTCGAGCGTGCCGTCGCGTGTTTCACGCCGATACTCGTGGATAGCGAGCCACACGGCCCGCGGTTCGTGCGGCGTAGCCTCAAACGCAGCAAGCGCCTCCTGATGATTCCGCGATGCTTTCAGGAGCAGGTCGCGTAGCGGCGTGTGGATGCGGCTCGCGACATGCCCGCGCCACGTTGCGTCGGCTGCTTCGATTGCCGCGGTCGACTGCCGGGCCAGCGTACTCAATTGATCGGGTGTACCGTTCATTGCGTATCGTCTGCCTCGGGTGGCGTCAGCGGCGGCATCATGTGATATACCGCAAGCATGCCTTCTTTGAGATACTCGCTCTTTGCCCGCTCGGTAATGTCGCTGGAGAATACCTGTTCGTACCGCGTGTCCAGGACGTACGCCTTTACTACGATCCGCGTGAGGAAACCGTGGTCAAAGAAGTCCTGGACAAGCACAACGATCGGCTTTTCGAGATACACGTACTTCGAGGTGGCCGCCGCGTCGTATGCAATCTTCTTGGCCTTTGTAACGTCCACCCATCCGGGAAGAAAAATCTCGGTCACCACCTGGCAGTCCAGCGCCCCCGCGTTGGCATTCGCTACCTGCCCGTCGACAACCTGGGTGTTCGGGACAGATACGAGGTTGTCGTCGGGCGTTACGATTCGCGTTGAGCGCAGGCCGATTGATACCACCTCGCCGTAGGTGCCTTCGATGCGCACTTTGTCACCGACCTGGAAGGGCTGGTCGAGGATGATCATGATTCCGCCAAAGACATTCTTGAGTGCATCCTGCGCGGCAAAGCCAATGGCAACACCGATGGCGCCACCCGCCACGATGAGTTGCTGTCCGTCGACGGCGAACACAAATCGTATGATGTAGTAAAGCGCGATAGTCCAGACGACAATCCGGACAACCGGAATGGCCTTCATGTAGGTGAGTCGCCGGGTAGCGCTTCGTTCAGCTCGGATGCCAAGTATCCAGACGAGGACCCTGATCACGTAGTACGCGATGACGAGGACGAGCAGCGATTTGACGAGCTTCCAGCCGATATCCGCAAAAAAGTCGACGGGGGCCGCCGAAGTCTCACTCGAATCAGCAAGTCGCGCAACCTGTGCTGACAGGGAGTCGATGCGCGCCAGCAATACCTCGGATGCGGTCAGCGTTGAGTCTACGCGTGTTGCATTCGGCGACTCGGTCTCGGAGCTGTCGGGACGGGCTGCGACCTGGGCTGTCTCGGACGAGTCAGCGGCGATCGTTGAGTCCGGCGCCGCGGTAGCTGCGCCCGCTGAGTCGACGACAACGGCGCCTGATGTGTCGGTGTTCGAAGCAGACCCATCGCGGTCGCGATCCAGGATGCCACATCCGGCTGTCGCGACAATGACCGCGAGCAGAAAGAGGCTCGCCGTGGCGATACCTCCAAAACGTGACGGGTAGCGTGGTCGGTGCGTAGACAGAGTGTTCATCGCAAGATGTACTTGCGGAAGATAGCACCGCAGCGGATATCACAGGCGATCTGCGCAAGATCACCGTGGGATGGCTGACGCAGGCATGTCAGGATTCAGCGCCGGGCGTTACTTTGCCGCTCCAGTCACACCATTTTCGATTGTTTGTACGCGGAACTCAGAATGAATATGTCCGAAAGCACGCTCCAGACGACGCCGGTACAGGATGCCGTCGCAGATTCTGCGGCGGCTCCGGTTTTACAGCTCCCTGACGCCATTCAGGAACTTGCCCGGCCGGAGCTTTGGAGTGTGCAGAATCTCCAGGTCGTGGGCGTGGTTGCCATTCGCATCGTACTCATTTTTGCGCTGGCGTATCTCCTCGGTCGGCTTGTTGATCGCATTGTCTCTCGATGGACGCGTCGATACGAAGACCTGCCGGTCCTTGCACCAACACGTCAACGCGCACTGACTATCAGCAATCTCATCGCGTCGACCTCACGATACGTCATCTGGCCGGTGGCCGTAATCATGGTGTTGTCGGAGTTGCGGGTGGACGTCGCCGCGCTCATCGCAACTGCCGGGATCGCGGGCCTCGCCATTGGCTTCGGGGCGCAGACACTGGTGAAGGACGTCATATCCGGCGTGTTCCTGCTGTTCGACAACACGCTTGCAATCGGTGATCGTGTCCGCATCGAGTCAAGCTACGGGATCGTCGAGGACATCGGCGTTCGCCTCATCAAAGTGCGCAAGTTCGACGGCGAGCTCTTGATGGTACCTGCGGGTGAGTTACGCATCTTCGGAAACACATCCGTCGGGTTCATGCGTGCCGTTGTTGACGTCGGATTTGCCTACAAGGAAGACGTGACGAAGGTCATGGAAATCCTAAACAAGATTGCCCGCGACTGGATGGAAGCAAACCCCGACGTGCTCAAAGCCGACGACCCCGACGTACTCTCGATCATGGGATTTGCTGACTCTGCGCTCACGGCGAAAATCATCGTGACCGTGCTTCCAGGTGAACAGTTCAGGGCTGAGCGCGAGATGCGCGTCGCCGTCAAAGAAGCCTTTGACGCGGCCGGCATCGAAATTCCGTTCCCACAGCGGACGGTCCACCTTCCTGCCGGATTGCTGAAGAACTAGCTGATCACTGGTTGATCAGAATGCGACCGCAGCGCGAATCCGGTAGTAGATCTCATGGTCTGAGGACCCGAGGTGCTCGGCTGGTTGGGCAACGCCGACCGCGTGCATTATGGTCAGATAGTCGTAAATCGTTACGGCATTCTTCAACTCAACGCCCACGCCGAGTCGCTGGTCCGGATTGCGGAGGGCATACTCCGGGTAAAGCAACGCTCCGTCCGCAAAGACCGCTACACTGGTGGCGCCGAGCGAAACCAGTCCCAGGATGCGGGTTCGCAGGGATCTGGTAAGCGGGACGCGGTACTCGAGCGATCCGAACCAAACGCTCCGGCCTATAGCAAACTGTCGAAAACCGCGGACTCGGTCGAGGTCAGAGAATGAGATGTCAATCAGGTTTGGCGCCGCGATCTGAAACTCGTCGTAGCGGGACAGCCCAAGGAAGTTCTGCGGAAGCGTCTCGCCGCGCTGGTACTTCACGTTGCCGTATGCATACAGTCGAGACCGACCGATCACTGGCACGATCCCGTAGGCGGCCGTGCTTAGCCTGAGGAATCCCTTCGGATTCTCCACGGATCGCAGCGCTCCCATGACGCGCAGTCGCAGGCCCAACCCGTCAAGCGGGTGGACGACATTGTAGCGGTACGGCCGCTGGCGTTGGATCGTCCAGGAGACCCGGGCGTCGAGCTGGTTGCCGGCCTCTGGCTTTGGAACCCGGCCATCCGAAAAGTCTTCGGCGTTAATAGGATCAACGGCAAGGAATCGCGCGCGTAGCGAGATCGAGCTGTTGAGGTACGGCGCCGTCGTGAGAGTCAGCGGCCAGCGTGCATTCAGCCCGACCTTGACAACACTTTCCCGGAGCAGGTCGTTGCCGTACGGTCTCACGATGTCGGGGAGACGCTCGATAACCGCCTGGATCTGTGGGCTGAATTGATTATTGACGTAGACGAGCTGGAAGCTGGACTTGTCGACGAAGTTTCGCGCTGACGCTCCAAATAGAAAGGCGATTGAATGCTTGCCGAGAGGCTCTGTCCAGGCCGTGAAACCACCGACGCCGTAGTTGTCGGCGCCCAGGTAGTACGGCAGTCCGAGCGAGGCGACGTGCGTAAGGTTGGAGAGTGATCGATACTGCCCTCGGGAAAGGACGATGTCGGCGTGCGGCTGCACGGCCGACGGAATTGTCTTGGGCGGACGGTGTTGTTGCCACGCGTCGAACCGGTCGGGAACGCGCACAACGGGATCCGCAATTCGGCGCGCTGCATTGACGGCGTACAGTTTGTCACTTGTCTTTGATGCGCCGATTCGAACGGCAAGGTGGCCCGGCGCACCGACCGAATCTGCCGGAAACCAAGCGTACGCGTCAGCGCCGGTTGCAACGGCAGTCACGCGCCCCGACGCTGCCGGTGCC
>JAUIJQ010000187.1 GCA_030431165.1 Rhodothermia bacterium
CTGATAACGATACTGTCGCCGGATAGTCGCTGCAGGATCGCCTGATACTCCCGTGTTTCATAGCCTGCCGTGTGGTCGCTGTCGCTGATAAAAACACCGATTTCTTCGGTGACCTTTTCCAGCGCCTGCACGGAGTCAGAAGTGACGATCTCGCCGACAGCGCTGTACGGCGGCGTATACAGAACGCCGGCCCCAGGATTGATATCGATCCCAAGGTATCGGCCGCCCGAGCCCTCCGCGGCGTTACGTAGCAGCGCTGCCGAGAGCACGCAGGCGCCGAGCCCTTTGTCGATCCCCGTCTCGACGACAAGGCGCGGCTTGGTCGCGCGCACCAACGCGTACCATCCGAGTCGCCTGCCGTATCGAACGTGACGATCCGCGAACGGCGCATCACTTGATTGCAACGTGGTGCGGTCAATATGGTCGCGGAGGGCCTGGTCCTCGTGGAGTTCGTCGCAGTAAGACTTGATGGCCGATGTCGGCAACCCGGTGACGTGCGAAACAAAAGCGTGCAGGTGGCGCTCGTTGAGTGGCGTCAGGTCGTACGTGTAATTGGTAAACTCGCGAGACGTTGGGAGCCACCGAAGAAACCGTCCAACTTGCCCGAGCGGTTCACGACCGCCGGTGACTGCCCTGAACCCGAGCATCGCCAGCCGGCCAATCACCGGAATCTGACCAATTCGTTTCGCCTTGTTCATTTACGGGAAGCTCGTTCTGGTACTGTCGGATGTGTGGGGCACTGCTGATCAGGATACCGATTCGCTGTCGAACACGACAATGGTACTATTGCCGGACCGGCACCAATAAGAAATCCCACCAGAATCGGCCAACACGGCGTTTCCTGATGGGATTTGTCCTGTGGAGCTAAGCGGAGTCGAACCGCTGACCTCTGCAGTGCGATTGCAGCGCTCTACCAGCTGAGCTATAGCCCCGATGCCCCCAAAATACAACGCGCCTGCCGCTCCGCACAACCGGCAACCCGCCCCGTGCTATCCACCCAACAGCATGATCGTCCGCTCGTCTTCAACGCCTCCGAAGTAGCGCGCCAGTACCCGACCAAAAACGCTGTCTCTCCCCGAGGCTCTCATGAACAAGGTCATGCTCGACCGTAGTTTCAGGTCGTCGGGGTATCCGAACACGTCGCTCGCGGACACATTCCCGAGTTTGAGCAGCACGTCGCAGCATGTGACCAGCCGCTCACTCAACACGGGATCGGCCAGGTAGGCACGCGCCTCTTCCAATCCGCTTATGCCGTAGTACTCGCTGTCCGGGCTGTGGCCAAGTCCACACAACTGCGGGAATACGTACCACATCCAGTGCGTGCGCTTGCGTCCCTCGCGAAGCTCCCCGATGGCACGATCGATCACACCCGCCTGGGCGTCCCTGAACCGGGCAAGCTCAAAACGATCCTCGTATTCGGGGGGCACGTCCTCTTGCGTCGCCATTTCAATCCAGCCCCCCGTCGGCGGCCGCAGCCTGTATCTCGTTCCACGCCGCTTCCACGTGTCGACGCTCGGTACGCACACCGCCAACGGCAAGACGCAACGCAACGCGGCCGTCCAGCTTTGCATGCGTCAGATACGTGCTTCCGCCTGCGTTCACACGCTCCATGACGGCCCGATTGACTGCGTCGCCGCCCACATGCCGAAAGCAGACCAGTGACAACGGCACAGGTGCCACCAGTTCGAAATCATCCGACGCTTCAACCCACGACGCAAACTCTTTGGCCAGTGCCACGTGACTGCGGATGTACTTCCTCAAACCCTCCACGCCGTAGTGCCTCAGTACAAACCAGAGCTTCAGCGACCTGAATCGGCGGCCCAGAGGAATATGCCAGTCGCGGTAGTCAATCACGGCTCCGCTGTCACCCACATCGGTACGAAGGTATTCCGGATTAATCGCAAACGTTTCAGTCAGCGCCCGCCGGTCTCGCACGTAGAACACGTTGCAGTCGAAGTTCGTCAACATCCACTTGTGCGGATTGAATGTGTAGCTGTCCGCGCGTTCAACGCCGACATTCATGTGACGATGCTCCGGGCAAACACACGCACTGCCGGCGAACGCTGCATCGACATGAAGCCAGGCGGATCCATCCGGTTGGTCACCGGCGACAGGGACGGCAGGAGCTGCTGGAGCGACGGGGGTGACTGGAGCGGAGAAAGCAACATCAGCAATCACGTCCGCGATCGCATCGACAGGATCCAGCGCGGTAGACGCCGTCGTCCCCACCGTCGCGCAAACAAAAAACGGATGGTGCCCGGCCGCGCGATCATCCGACATCTGGATCCTCAACGCGTCGGGATCCATAGCGTAGTTCGCGTCGACCGGTATCAGCCTGATGTTCTCGTCTCCGATGCCTGCGATCCGCGCTGCTTTGGCAAACGACGAGTGCGTCTGCGACGACGCGTACGCCACAAGTCGGCGACCGCTTTGCCCTTGCTGAACGCCTTCGCGGTTGGAGGCAAAGCCCGTTGCCCGCTCCCGCGCCGCGAGCAGTGCGGACAGCGTTGCACTCGACGCCGTGTCCTGTATGACACCGCCGCCGTCCCCGGAGGACAGGAAGCTATCCGGCAGGCCGAGCAGTTCGACCAGCCAATCAAGCACGTGCGTTTCAAGTTCCGTGCAGGCCGGACTTGTCGCCCACATCATTCCCTGTACACCCAGCCCAGAGCTGATGAGGTCTCCGAGGACCGAGGCCGGTGAGCTGTTGGCGGGGAAGTACGCAAAGAAGCCAGGTGCCTGCCAGTGGGTGATGCCGGGCATGACATGCCGGTCGAGATCGCGGAGCAGGTGTTCAAACGGTTCTCCGTGTTCCGGCGCTGCCGGGGGCAACGCCGAGCGCACGCTGCCGGGCTGTACCCGGGACATGACCGGATACGATTCCAGGTTTTCGTAGTACTCGGCAATCCAGTTGATCGCCTGTTGGCCATGGATTCGGAACTGTTCAGGGGTCATCGTCGGGCGTTACGCTCTTTGGATCGTCTTGGCGACCGTTTGGATCGATTTGACGCGCTCTGGAGGGTGTTTTGTATCTTGCAAAGTACCAAGTCCCGCGCCCGATTCCGTACCCAGCCCCCAAAGCGCCTCTCGACGCCGAGTCAGGACGCACGTAGGTCAAACGAATCTGAATGAAGCAGTCCCGCAAACGTTTGGTCACCGGTGCGGTGCTTCTCGCCGCTGTCGTGCTACTCTCCTTGCCGGAACGACGGAGCCCGGTCGATGCACCCGCTGCCTCGTCTTTGGCGGCAGCCCACGATTCTTCCGCGACCGTCGCGCTGACAGAGGGCGAACCGTTCCGGTGGGATTCGGATGCGCTCTGGGAGATGCTCGAGAAGCGATTTGTAAGCG
Source organism: Rhodothermia bacterium (assembly GCA_030431165.1). Taxonomy (GTDB): domain Bacteria; phylum Bacteroidota; class Rhodothermia; order Rhodothermales; family JABDKH01; genus JANQRN01. Next base: position 3,349 of record JAUIJQ010000187.1, read on the forward strand.
CACGTGGAGTTGGATGCGGGGCCAGCACCACGGTATCGGCGGCGGGAATCCGCCGAATCAATGATCTCGTTGCGCAGCTTCGCGGCAGGCCGGTTCGTGCCTCTGACGCACGATGGACGTCGCTGGAATCTGCGTTGTTCGAAGTTGCGCCGCTCGTTGCAGCGTGCCCTGCCAATGCGCAGCAGTTTGTCTCTGCTTATTCGCAGATGCGCATCGTTCTCAAAGATCAGTCAGTTCGGTGGGACCTGGACGACCGAGCCGTACGCGAGCGTCTCTACCGGCTCATGTATGGCGGCCGTGCCGCCGTGGAGGAGGTGCTCCTCCAGATGGATGGCGACAGCGCCGCAGCCCTGGCTCGCATCATGGGCCACGAGGAGACGCTCGATCTACCAAGCGCAATCGTTGAAGGCGTGCGCGTGTACAGCGGCGATATTCTCGTGTCGCGGGGCGGATTTCCAACGTCGGCGCTGATTGCCCGCGGCTCTGATTTCCCGGGCAACTTCTCGCACGTGGCCCTGCTTCATGTTAACAAGAACGGGGTGCCGAGCGTCGTCGAGGCGCACATCGAACGTGGACTTACCGTAGCGACGGTCGACGAGTACCTGGCCGACAAGAAGCTGCGCATCATGCTGCTTCGTCCCAGGCAAGAGGTTGTTGGCCGGATGGAGTCGCCCGACGGACCGCATATCGCCGCGTCGAGGGCGCGTACGCGCGCATTCAACGCCCACGTGCCGTACGACTTCGAGATGAACTACACTGACCCGGCGAAGCTGTTTTGTTCCGAGGTTGCTTCGAGTGTCTACCGTGAGCAAGGTGTGGAACTCTGGACGGGCATTTCCACCATTTCGGCTCCGGGTCTTCGTGACTGGCTGGGCGGATTTGGGGTCACACACTTCGAGACGCAGGAGCCATCCGACCTCGAGTACGATCCGCAGCTTGTCGTGGTTGCTGAGTGGCGGGATCCTGAGACCTTGTACAGAGATCACGTCCACAATGCGGTTGTGGACGCGATGCTCGAGGGGGCTGACGCCGGTGACCGACTGCGGTACAACCCGGCGTCGCTACCCGTTGCCCGCGTCGCCAAGGCATACAGCGTGGTACTCAACGGACTTGGCCGGGTTGGACCGATTCCTGAAGGGATGTCTCCCGGCGCCGCATTGCGCAGCCGTTCTTATACGCGACGCCACGACGAGCTTGTTGAAAAGGTGATGACAGATGCCCGGCGTTTCGAAGAAGCAAACGGCTATCGTCCGCCGTATTGGGAGCTCGTTGCGATGGCGCGGTCGGCCGTTTCGTCGCAGCGCGGCTAAAACCGCTCGCCACAGCCCTGGCCGGCACCCTGCGTGCCGGCATCCGAACAATTTGCGCGAAAAACGGTACTTTCAGGGCCCTGCTAACTGACTATTCTCGCACGCGCCGGGCACCTCGCCCGGCATAGATCTCGCCCATGGCAACACACCACGACCCCTTCGGCGCACGCGACACCTTTGACACCGGATCCGGCAGTGCCTGGATGTACCGGCTCGACGCTCTCAAGGACAAGTATGACATTGATCGCCTTCCGTATTCGATCAAGGTCCTGTTGGAATCGGTCCTCAGAAACTGCGACGGCAAAGTGGTTACCGAAGACGATGTGCGCACGCTCGCTTCGTACGACCCGAAAGCACCGGCGGCCGTAGAGATTCCGTTTTCGCCGGCCCGTGTACTGTTGCAGGATTTTACGGGTGTCCCCGCCGTTGTTGACCTCGCGGCAATGCGATCAGCGATGGCGCGACTCGGCGGCGATCCCAACGAAATCAACCCCCGGGTGCCTGTTGACCTGGTGATCGACCACTCGGTACAGGTTGACGCGTTCGGCGGACCCGATGCCCTTCGCATCAACTCTGAACGAGAATTCGAGCGCAACCGCGAACGGTACGAGTTCCTGCGCTGGGGCAAGCAGGCCTTCCACAACTTCTCTGTTGTTCCTCCGGCATCAGGCATCTGCCACCAGGTTAACCTCGAGTACCTGGCCCGGTGTGTCTGGACGTCCAAGTCGGATGACGGACTCGAAGTGGCGTATCCCGATTCTCTCGTTGGTACCGACAGCCACACGACCATGATTGACGGACTGGGCGTAGTAGGGTGGGGCGTAGGCGGCATCGAGGCGGAAGCCGTTATGCTTGGCCAGCCGATCTATATGCTGCTGCCGGAAGTGGTGGGCTTTGAATTGAAGGGGCAGCTCCCAGAAGGTGCAACGGCAACTGACCTCGTCCTGATGGTCACGCAGATGCTGCGCGAGTACGGCGTGGTTGGCAAGTTTGTGGAATTCTTCGGTGACGGGCTCGACCATATGTCCGTGCCCGACCGCGCAACGATTGCGAACATGTCGCCCGAGTATGGCGCGACGATGGGCTTCTTCCCGATCGACGATGAGACGCTCGACTACATGCGGCGCACTGGTCGGGATCCCGAGCTCGTTGAAATGGTGCGCCGATACACGCGTGCCCAGGGGCTGTACCGCTCGGCTGATTCGCCAGACCCCGAGTTCATTGATGTGCTTGAGCTCGATCTGTCGACTGTTGTACCGAGCCTGTCGGGCCCGAAACGTCCGCAGGATCGGATCTCGCTGCCCGACATGCAGGGCGCGTTCCGACAGTCGCTGACGACGCCTGCCGGTCCGCGAGGATTTGGTCTCAAAGACGATGCGCTCGAAAACACCGGGACGTTTGTCGCAACCGACGGCTCAAAGAAAGAACTGACACATGGTGCGGTCGCGATAGCGGCAATTACGAGCTGCACAAATACGAGCAACCCGTCGGTAATGATCGCCGCCGGACTGATCGCCAAGAAGGCTATTGAACGCGGGCTCGCTGTCAAGCCGTACGTCAAGACCTCGATGGCACCGGGTTCAAAGGTTGTAACCGACTACCTCCACGAAGCCGGATTGTGGCCCTATCTGAATCAGCTCGGGTTTGATCTTGTTGGTTACGGATGTACAACGTGTATCGGTAACTCGGGGCCACTGCCGGAGCCGGTAGTTGACGCGATCAAGGAGGGACGCCTTGTTGCTGCCGGCGTGTTGTCGGGCAACCGGAATTTCGAAGGCCGGATTCATCCGCACGTGCAGGCGAACTTCCTGGCCTCACCGCCGCTCGTCGTCGCGTATGCGCTCGCCGGGACGGTTGATATTGACCTGACAAAAGATCCAATCGGTACCGACACGGCGGGCCAGCCTGTCTACCTCGCCGATATCTGGCCGTCCAGTGCCG
>JAUIJQ010000188.1 GCA_030431165.1 Rhodothermia bacterium
ATCGGTTGCCGGGTTCCATACGTCGACGTCGATCCCGTTAAGAATGCCGACAAGATCGTCCGAGCGGGCACGTAGCGCACCGTCGAGTCCGATGCCGAACGAAGGTGTCTGAATCTCTGAGGCGTATGTCGGACTGACGGTAACGATCGCGTCGGCCAGTGCGATGCCCGATTTCAGAAACGAGAATGCGCCGTTCAGTTCAAGCGGGCCGCCGGCGTAGAAAAGGTTGTACTCCAATCCGGCCTTGTATATCTCCGCAGGAGAGAAGGTGCCCTGGTAGGCGACGTTATGAATCCCGAGAACTGATCCGGTCTGATCAAAGAGCGAGTCCCACCCGTACGTCTGCCGCAGCATTGCTGGAATCAGTCCCGTCGGCCAGTCGTTCCCCTGAATGATGTCCGGCTTCCAGCCGTACCGCTGCATGATGAGAAATGCCGCGTGCTGCAGGAGAATGAAGCGCTCCGATTCGTCACTATCCTGCGTATAGATGCCGCTACGGTGGAAATAGTGCGGACAATCAACGAAGTAGAACTCTACACCGTCCCGCTCCAGGTACCAGACGTTGAACGTAACCTCAAAGTGTCCGAGATTGGCGCGCAACTCGTACAGGTCGCGAGCGAACACAAGACCGTGGTCGATCGTGGATATTGACCCGTACAGCGGCAGAACCACCTTCACCGAGCAGCCGGCTGCCGCGAGCGCAACCGGCAGCGAGTACGAAACGTCGCCGAGTCCGCCGGTTTTTGCGAAAGGGACGGCCTCACTGGTTACAAAGCAGACGTTCACAAGTAGAGTCTTTTGTTCGTTGGCGCGATTGCCAGCAAGCGTACGCTACGGGGGTTCCATTCGCAAGAATGACGAGAAACCGGTCGCGGCTTGCATCCGAGTTAATGATTGCCGATATCCAATGCGAGGAGTAACGCGATATGATTGGCGACCTGGCCCAGAATAGCAGCCCGACGTTTCGTTTGCAGGCGGACGTGCTGGACCACTTGAAGGCCGCTTGTCTTGCCAATCGCGATATAGCTTCATTCAGCGTTCTCGGGATGACCGACAACGAGCGACCGCTTTGTGCCATCACACTGGGGTCGGGTGAACGCACGGTCTCACTCATCGCCGGGTCACATGCTGACGAGCCGGTTGGACCCGAAACACTCCGGCTTTTTGTCCACCGTGTCCTGCGTGAGCGGAAGAAGCTCAAGTCGCTTCTGGAGGCGTTTACGTTTGTTGTGGTTCCACATGTAAACCCGGACGGCGAGTCCCGTAACAGGCCATGGATGCGGGAGTGGCCGGATCCCACGGCGTACCTGCGCGACGTCGTCCGTGAACCTCCCGGAGAGGATATCGAGTTCGGATACCCCGATCTTCGGCGCGAAAACGAGATGGTTGGGAGGCTGTTGCAAAAGCACGCACCGATTTCTCTGCACATGAGTCTTCACGGTATGGGATTCGCAGAGGGTGGGATGTTGTTGATTGACCCGAATTGGGGCTATCGCACGCAGCAGCTCCAGTCGGGCTTTGCGAAAGTGCTCGACGACGTTGGTCTGGGTGTGCACGACCACAATCGTCGGGGAGAGAAAGGCTTCTTCTACCTGGGGCCGGGCTTTACAACAACCCCGTCAGGCGTCGGGATGCGGAACTACTTCCGTGCACTGGGAGACGACGACACCGCCGCGTTGTTCAGGGATTCCTCGATGGAATATGTGAGATCGTTGGGCGGCGACCCGCTCAGCTTGGTGACGGAGATTCCGCTCTTTACGCTGGCGGGTTCAGCGAGTCATGAGCCAGGCACCCCAACGACATATCTCGAGTTTCGCGAAGCGCTACCGGCAATCCGCAAACGAGTTGCCCGACACAAGCCGATCGATGATGCCCTGGCGCGGTTCTTTGTTCAGCCGGTGCCGATCAAGGACGCAGTGACGGTCCACATGAAGACCATCGAATTGGGACTCAGCTGCGTGGCGTCGGCCAACTGATTCCTGTGCGTGTTAAGAAATCATGCTCGCCCTTCGACCCTGAATCCCGGGTGCCGGTATTCCGTAGAAAGGCTTGTCTCGTACGAAGCGAAGCGTAGAAAGGCTTGTCTCGTACGAAGCGAAGCAGCGTACGGAAGAAGACAAGCCCACCACAGAGTAGAAGACGGACAGCGAAGAAGATGGTCAGCAAGAAGACAAGCCCCAAAGGAAAGTCCGTTCGCGTGACGTTTTCCGTACCTGGAGACGTAGCGGATGAGTCGCTCGCGGTCGTAGGCGATTTTAACGACTGGGATCCCCGGCAGCACTCCATGAAGCTGGACAAGAAGAACGGCGTCTGGACCAAGTCGATCTCCTTCAAGCCAGGCACACGACTCGAGTTTCGCTACTTCGCCGACGGCACATCGTGGCTGAATGACGAGGCTGCCGACGAATACGTGCCAAACGGATTCCTTTCGGACAACTCGGTCGTCGAGCTCTAGGTTAGCACGCCACTGCGGCTATCCGAACAGGAGCTGCACGATGATGATTGCGAAGATGAACGCGGCGAAATCCGCGATCAATCCGACGGGTACGGCGTGCCGCGTCTTGCGGATGTTTGCGGCTCCGAAGTAGACGGCTATGACATAGAACGTCGTTTCGGTTGAGCCGAACATCGTGGCCGCCATTTTCACCAGGATGGAGTCTTCGCCGAACTGGTTGATCATGTCGAGGACAACCGCCGCTGATCCGGATCCCGTCAGTGGGCGGATTATCCCCATCGGGATGACCTCCGCGGGAATCCCGACGAGCCCGACGATCGGCCTCAGCCCGTCAATCAGGAAGTCCAGCGCGCCGCTGGCCCGAAACATCCCGATCGCGAAGAGGATTGCGACGAGATAGGGGATGATCGTCACCGCGACGTTGAAGCCTTCTTTTGCGCCGTCGACGAAGACCTCGTACACGGGCACTTTCTTCAGTAACCCGTAGAGCGGGAATCCGACGATAATTGCCGGCAAGACGAATACGGAGATTACGTCGACGAAAGTTCGGAGCGTCTCCATAGCGCTAGCCCTCCACCTGGTTTACAAGGTTTGCAGGGTCGGTCGCGCGGTAGCGTTTCATCCTTCCAAACAACCAGGCCATGGTAACCGCAGTGACGCCCGACAAGAGTGTCACCAGGAATATGGCGACCATAAGCTGGTTGATCTGTAGTCCCATGATCGCAACGAGCAGCACGGGCGGGACGATTTGCACCGAAGCCGTATTGAGCGCAAGGAGCATCACCATGGAATTGGTCGCGGTATCCTTGCTCGGGTTCAGCTTCTGGAGCTCCTCCATTGCCTTGAGCCCGAGTGGTGTGGCTGCATTGCCCAGCCCCAGCATGTTCGCTGACAGATTCAGTACGATCATGCCAAGCGCCGGGTGATCCTTCGGAATCTCCGGAAACAGCCTTCGAATCACAGGCTGTGTAAAGCGCACAATGCCTTGCAGCATGCCCGACTCCTCCGCGATTTTCAGGAGTCCCATCCACAGCGCCAGTGCACCGATCAAACCGAGCGCCAGCGTAACCGCGGTTTCTGCAAAGTCCAGCGCTGCGGCTGAGATAGCGTTCATCTTCACGAACCGCACCTCGCCGAACGCTACGCTTGCGCTCGTCACAACGCTGCCGGCGGCCGGCGCGGCAAACCCTACGAGGGCACCCCTGAGGTCGTTGTCACGCGGCGAGGTCACCTGTCGGATGGTGGCAAGCGGCTCGGGCAGCGCAACATCCTGTGCAAACCGGAGCTGTCTGCCATCTGCCGTCTGAACGATCGTACCGCTCAGGACGCTGTCCACGACAACATCGGTGCCGTAGAACTGACGGAGCCCGTCAGATGTAAGGCGAACGTCGACCGGCAATCTTCGTCGTGTACTGTCGAATCCCTCTGGGAACGTCAGTGCGACCTCGAGCGCGTCACCGTTTCTGTACGTGTCTTTCGCGATGTCGCGAAAGTCACTTGCCAGCGCGAATACCAGACTGAAGATGATCAATCCGGCCCAAATGTAATTCAGCATCCTGCCTCGCTGTGGTGGGTTGGCGCTTGGAATGTAGCGATTTGATCAGTTGCTGCCGTCCTGGTCGAAGTACGACCTTATTCTTGCCGCGAGTGCCGGACCAACAATCGTCGCCAGCTCGTCCAACGTGCTGCTCTTGATTCGTTTGACCGAACCCAATTCGGTGAGCAGCTTCTGCGTTGTCTTCTGACCGACGCCCGGTATTTCCGTCAGCTCAGACTGCAGTGTACTGCGCCGCCGTTGGGCCTTCTGAAACGTGATGGCAAACCTGTGCGCCTCGTTGCGTATCCGTTGAAGCAGTTGAAGTGACGCGCTTGCCAGCGGAATCTGCACGGGCTCCGTGTCCCATGGGAAGTACACCTCCTCAAGCCGTTTCGCAAGGCCGACAACGGGGAATTGACCGTAGGCGCCGACTTCCTGAAGCGCTTCAACCGCACTGGACAGCTGTCCCTTACCGCCATCGATCACCACGAGATCGGGAAGGGCGGCATCTTCGTCCAGCAGCCGTCTGTAGCGTCGCGCAACAACTTCTCTCATGGAGCGGAAGTCATCGGGCGTCCCGTCGGCCGTTTCGCGGATGTTGAATGTTCGATAGTCCTTCTTCTTCGGTTTGCCATCTTCAAAGACAACACACGAAGCGACGGTGTTTGTGCCCGACAGATGTGATATGTCGAAACACTCAACGCGACGCGGCAGGGCGTCGAGGCGCAGGTCCTTTTGAAGGGCTTCTACGACATGTGGGACTCTCGAATCCGCCTTCTCTTTTTGTAGCCTCAGTTCGCCAAGCTGCAGCTCGGCATTTGCGGAGACAAGGCGCACAAGACCCGCTTTATCGCCGCGCTCGGGCACCTTCAGTTTTACGATTCGGCCCTTTCGTTCCCGCAGGAGCTCAGCAACAGCATCGGTGTCGTCAACATCATCTGACAAGAGTACCTCGTCGGGCGTGAAGGACGCCTCCGCATAGTAACGCTCAAGAAACGTTCTGAGAATTGCGCCGCGCGATTCATCACCTAGGTTCCGCATCGAGCGATGCTGGCTACCCATAACCTTGCCGTCGCGCACATTGAATACAACGCCACAACCAAATCCGAATTCGTCGTCAATCGCAATGGCAAATACGTCGCGATCTACACCGTCACTGGTAACGACACGCTGCTTTTCGCCATACCGCTCCAGCGCTTCTACCTGGTCCCGTAGCGTCGCCGCCTCTTCGAAGTTCAGCTTGGTTGCCTGCAGCTCCATTTCGTCTCGGAGCAGCGCAACAAGTCCCTTCGTCTTTCCATTCAGCAGTTGTTGAACCTGCTGGATCGTCTGATTGTAATCCGCTTCAGTCTGTAAGCCAACACATGGACCAGCGCACTTCTTTATGTGATACTCCAGGCAGACCGAGTACTTGCCCGACGTTATGGCCTCATCGGTCAGATTCAGGTTGCACGTGCGAAGTTTGAAGATGGACCTGATGGCACTGAGGGCCCTCTTCATTGACTTAACATTCGTGTACGGTCCGAAGTAAATCGAGCCGTCGTCGAAGAGTCTGCGTGTGGGAAAGACGCGGGGGAATCGCTCGTTTTTGATGCAGACGTACGGAAAAGACTTGTCGTCGCGCAGGTTGATGTTGTAGCGCGGCTTGAGCTTCTTGATCAGGTTATTCTCAAGAATCAGCGCTTCCGCCTCGGTATCCGTCACAATTACATCGACGTCGGCGACCTTGGCCACCATGATCGCAAGGCGGCCGTCCAGGCCGCGGCTGGACTGGAAGTAGGACCGAACCCTACTGCGCAGCGACTTCGCTTTCCCCACGTAGAGCGCTTTTCCATCGGCGTCCCGATGAATGTAGACACCGGGCTGCCTGGGGAGTCGCGCGAGTTTGTCTGACAGGCCGTCTGTTGGCTCTTCTCCGGCTGCGGTCATACTAGCTGATTTCCCGATTCAGAAACCACTTTACGGTGGGAATAAGCAAGGGCAGGGAGCGCGTCGAGTAGGGGTTGTCCTGCACAGGGACAGTGACAAGATCGACAAATGAGGAATGGCGACTCGCTGCAACATGGACAGGCGCGGAAAGGCCTGTGGTTGCCAGCAGGGTGCGTGGAATTACAGCAGTGCTTTCGATGGCCGACAGGACTCCCAGCACATCGGGCGCGGGGGTGAACGCGACAACCGAGCTTACGAGCTGTCGGGCCGGACCGATCTGACGGAGGAACTCCTCATGATTGTGACCGCCAACCAGAATGGCAGTGCGTCCCGACGTACCGGGGAGGGCGTCAATTCCGTCAAATAGCTCCACCGGCGCTGGCCAACGCTGGGTGTCGCGTCGAACCAGCGCAGTGAGCGCAAACGCCGGCTCCAGTGCGCGAGCCAGCAAGTCAGTTGCAGATCGATCACCCTCAGGGGCAAGCAACAGAACGCTTCGCCCCGAGCGGAGGCCGCCGCGCTGGATTGTGAACGACTCGCCGCTGATGTCAACGACGCGCTCATCAAGGACGCTTCGTGCAGATTGACAGAACTCAACGAGCACGCCGTGGGTGCTCCTGGGATGCAGAAAGAAGACACGCTTACCGTCAGCGCCGTCTGATACTTGCTTCGA
>JAUIJQ010000189.1 GCA_030431165.1 Rhodothermia bacterium
TATCCGGGACCGTGTCTGGGACCGAAAGTCCTGTGGGCGGGGAAGGATTCGAACCTCCGTACTCGAACGAGACCAGATTTACAGTCTGGCGCCTTTAACCACTCGGCCACCCGCCCCAATCGCAAAACCGAACCCCGCTTCATTGACGCCCCCTAACACGGCAGCGCCCGGTCAAGAAGACCAGGCGTTGTACCGGGCGTGGACATCGTCGGCCGGTGCACACCCGGGGCAACGGCTCAGAGCTGGCGGAGGGACTCGAACCCCCAACCTGCTCATTACAAGTGAGCTGCTCTACCAGTTGAGCTACGCCAGCAGGCTCGGCATCTTGCGACCAAGAAGTAAAAATTACGCCGCTGATTCGCGGTAGTCAACCAGAATGGCCGTTAATGCTCGGTGAACGTCACAACGGCCGAGTAGCGCCTCAACCCCACCTGCACCTGTTCCCAATTCTCTCCCAACCAGTATCCGAACGCAATCATCAAAATACTCCACAGCGTCGCGCTTAACCCGCTGGCCGCCAACGTCTTCCAAGGACCGAGCTTCGCCATTCCCGTAGCCAGTGCGATGACCGACCGCAATCCGCTCAGAAATCGGTTCGCCGCAACAACCAGATAGCCCCAACGCCCAACCCACTCCAGCGCCTTGCTGAGCCGCTTTTTGGGAATCCACCTGAATCGATCCGGATCCATGAGTGCGCCTTCGATGCTTCGCCCAACAGCGTACATCGTCATGTATCCCAGCGTGCCCCCCACGATGGCAAGGGCTGCGGCAGGTACGACTTCAAGGCGGCCGATCGAAACAAGGTAGCCTGCAAACACAATGAGCACGTCGCCTGGAACCGGCGGAGCGATGTTCTCTCCGTACGCAACGGCGAGAATCATCACGTACGCGAGACCCGGGGGCAACGCCTCGATCCAGGCAAAGAAGTCGCGAACCAGTTCTATCACAACTTCGGGTCCCCGTCCCGGCCACTGGCCGACGTTGACGCGGCCCTCAGCAGGCAGACAGCATAAGCCGCTGCCCCATCCCCCACACCGACGAAGCCGAGTCCTTCAGTCGTTGTCGCCTTGACCGAGACGCGCCCCACGGGCAGACGACAGATATCGGATATACGAGCACGTATGGCGTCGATATGCGGGCGTAACTTTGGTTTCTGAAGGGCTACCGTCGCATCGATGTTTTCGAGCTCGTATCCGCGCTCTGCGACAAGTCCGATCACGGCACCGAGCAGTTCAGCGCTGTCCGCGTCTTTGTACCGGGCATCGGTATCGGGAAAATGACTTCCGATGTCGCCGAGAGCGGCTGCGCCAAGCACCGCATCGGTGATGGCGTGAAGCAGGACATCCGCATCAGAATGACCGTCCAGACCCATGGCTGACGGAATTTCGATCCCCCCGAGCATTAGCCTCCGGCCATCGACGAGCCGGTGTACGTCGTAACCAAATCCTACGCGCATGAGGCGTTCCATCGCTGCGCTGCCAGGTCCAGATCGGCAGCAGAGGTGATTTTCAAATTGGCTTCAGACCCTTCGACGCAGGCGACGCGCCCAACGTATCGCGCATACAACTCAACGTCATCCGTCGCATTAAATCCGTCAGTAGCGGCAAGTTCATGCGCATGAAGCAGTGACTCGAGTCGGAAAGCCTGGGGCGTCTGCATCCGGAAAAGTCCGTCTCGCGGAACCGTGTCCCCGAACCAGCCCGCCCGGGCCGTGCGAAGTGTATCCGCGACGGGCACCGCGGGAGCCGCTCCCCCGGAATCACACGCTGCCTGGTGAACACGCTCGATCAGTGCAACGTCAGCGAACGGACGCACCGCATCATGTACATGCACAATGCCTGCTGCTGAACCAAGCGCGCGAAGTCCGGCAAAGACCGATTCCTGGCGTGTCGTCCCTCCAGCGACGATCCTCGCATGGATCGCTTCGCGGGCCAGCATCGATGACACGTCGGCGATGTCATCTTTAGGCACCGCCACAACGAGTTCAGCATCGCTACGCCAATCCCGAAATCGGATCAACGTTTGCACCAGAATCGGCCGATCACCGAGGAGGCGATATTGCTTCGGCCGCCCGCCGATGCGGGAGCCTGAGCCTCCGGCCGGAATGACGACGCTGACGGTCACGATGTTGGCAGCGAGCTAGATGATAATCATCGCGTCACCGAACGAGAACAACCGATACTTCTCCTTGATCGCGACGTCATATGCCTCCCGCATGAAGTCGTAATCCGCGAATGCCGCAACGAGCATCAGGAGCGTACTCTTTGGCATGTGGAAGTTCGTGATGATGCGTTCGGTAATGCGGAACTCGTACTGCGGGTAGATGAACTTGTCCGTCCACCCGATCGTGGGTTTGAGCGTGTTGGCCGCAGAAAGGCTCGACTCGATTGCCCGCACTACGGTCGTCCCGACGGCAGTGACCGAGTTGTCGGGCGACGCCAGGGCCTTGTTGGCAAGGTCGGCGGTTTCCGGCGGGATATGGTAGTACTCGGAGTCCATCCGGTGCTTCGTGAGGTCTTCGACCTCGACCGGTCGAAAGGTCCCAAGACCTACGTGCAACGTGACAGGCGTCACGTTAACCCCTTTGTCGATGAGCTTCCCAACCAGTTCAGGCGTAAAGTGGAGCCCCGCGGTCGGCGCAGCGACGGCGCCGCGATGCTCAGCGAAAACCGTCTGGTAGCGGCCCCGATCCTCGGGTTCAACGGCGCGCTTGATGTACGGCGGAATCGGGGTCTGGCCGATCTCGTCGATCTTCTCGTACAACTCCTCGTTCGATCCCTCGAACACGAACCGGATCGTTCGTCCGCGAGAGGTTGTATTGTCGATTACTTCCGCAACGAGTCCGTTTTCGAAGTACAGCTTGTTACCGATGCGGATCTTCCGAGCAGGATCGACGATCACATCCCAGAGTCGGCTCTCGGAGTTCAGCTCCCTGAGCAGAAACACCTCGATGCGTGCTCCGGTCTTTTCCTTGTTTCCATACAGGCGGGCCGGAAAAACCTGGGTGTCGTTGACGATGAGGACGTCGCCTTCATTGAAATAGTCAACGATGTCTGAGAAGACGCGGTGTTCGATCGTCTTTTCGGCACGATTCAGGACCATGAGCCTGGCCGAGTCGCGCGGCTCGGCGGGATACTTGGCCACAAGAGAGGCCGGATACTCGTACAAGAAGTGCGAGAGCTTCATGGACTGTGGTTTGAGCAAGATGGCGGTAGCCCTCCGGAGAATGAGCGATTGAGAACGGCGAATGTCGTGGGGATCACGTCTCGGAGATCACAGCGCGAACCCCGTGGCGCGTATCGGGATGTATAGCCCGGCCTGCGTACCTTGCGCTCTGCACGTCGATGTGGATCGCGCGAGTAGCAGCAACGAAGCCCCTGATTTGCGGTCAGCGTAGCCCGACAAGGTACGAATGCGGCTCATTTACGCCAAAAACCTGCGGTGGATCCTGCCCGGTATCCTGCTCGTCGCCGCGCTTGCCTGCGACGCCGGAATTGGGCCGCCTGACGATAAACGTGTCGGGACAATCGCCGGTACGATATCGTACAGCACCCCGTGGCCATCCGAAGACCAGTTCCGCGAGATTCGCTTTGTCGCCCTGCGCTTCGTTCCACGGGACACCGCTGACTTCCTGCAGCTCAATCGCATCGAATTCAGCACGCCGCTGCGCTACGGTGTCGCATCCGACACCTTTTCGATCCCGGATGTGGCCGTGGGGTTCTTCCCGTACTCGGGCGTCGCCCGCCAGGCCACCGACGACGTCTTCTCGTGGGGCCCGATCGGCCTCTTCACCGAAGACGACGGCGTCTTTTCGGTCGAAGAAGCCGAAACCACGTTTGTTCATGTCGTCGTCGATTTTGCCGCCCCGCCGGACTTCCCATGACGACGCGCAACTGCATAGGTGCGATAACCATCGCGCTTCTGGTCGGACTCGTAGGGACGGCTACCCATGCGTCCGCTCGGCAGGACCGCCCGTCGGGCGACATCAGGGGTGTTGCAGGCGGCACGCTCCGGGGCACCGTCACCGATGTAGACGAACAGCCGATTCCCGGGGCGCACATTGTCGTAGTTGGCACTCGAATCGGCACCACGGCGAATCGTGATGGCGACTTCATGCTCACACTCGACCCGGGCACCTACCAGATTGTCTGTCGGGCGATTGGTTTTCACGAAAGCGAACACACGGTCCAAATCCGCTTGCAGGAGACAGCGCTCCTGTCGTGCGTACTTCCCGAGGCTGTCGTAGAGGCCGGAGAGGTCGTCGTTGTTGGAGCACGTCGGCCGCAGTTGGCCCGCGAAGTCCCGGCAAGCCTCGAGGTCCTTCAGGGAGAGGACCTGGAATCAAGAAACGTGGTTGCCCTCGACGACGCACTGACCCTGGTATCGGGCGTTCAGGTACAGGGCAACCAGATCACAATTCGTGGAAGCAGTGGCTTCTCGTACAATACCGGAAGCCGTGTGCTGCTCTTGATCGACGGCATGCCCGTGCTAAGCCCGGATTCAGACGGCATACCGATCGACGGCATCCCTCCAAGCCGGATAGACCAAATCGAAGTACTCAAAGGCCCTGGGTCGGCACTGTACGGAAGCGGCGCGCTTGGCGGCGTTGTGAACGTTGTAACGAAACCCGTGCCCGACGATCGGGAACTAGCGATTCGAACCTACGCCGGGGCGTACGAACCAACGCGGCATTCGGAGTGGGCGGCACGATGGCGCGCTGCGTCTGATTGGCGTCCATTTGTTGGTGCTACCCTCGCCTATTCCGCGCGCACGGGGCAACGTTCCGGCGGATGGCTGTCCGTTGATTATCGAGACGACCCGGGCTATCGGCGATTGAGCGGAATCCGCCAGGGCCAGCTCTTCGGCAAGTATCGCGTCGGAATCCGGTCGTCTTCAGATCTCGACATACTGGGAAGTTTCCTCACGCGACGCCGCGACAGCTTCCTCTTCTGGAACGGACTTGACGACGCGCTGAACCCGGGATCGATTCAGCTTAGTGGTTCGACGACTCCCTCGGGGTCGAACGACAACCAAACGTCTCAGATCTTGCTGCAGCCGCGGCTGACGGCGCGACTTGCGTCATCCGTTGTAACAGCGACATTGCGCGGCTTTGCAACTGTAATCCAACCCATATCCAGCGACGGCTCGGTCAAACCTGTCAGCGACGGGACGCTCGGCGTACGGTTTGGCGGAGAGGGCCAATGGCAGCGCTTTGTGGGAAACAGCAGCCAGATAGTGGTGGGTGCCGCCCTTGACGCCAATGCAACGCGCTCATCATTCTACCAAACCGACGACGGTGGTTCAGCCGGCCAGCAGCCCGAGGCCGCGGTGTACGTCCAGTGGGAAGGCAGGCCAACACCGCGCGTCGCGGTTGTCGCCGGTGGCCGGTTTGACTGGTTCCGGATTTCCTCCAGCCAAACGGCCAGTCGTCTGAGCCCCAAAGTGTCGGCCTCGATCGAGCTGCGTCCCAACTTCACACTGCGAACGTCGGCCGGCCTGGGGTTCCGCGTGCCGAGCCTCGCTGAGCGATACACCGACGACCAGAGCTTCTTCCCAATCTTTCGCAACCCCACCCTGAAGCCGGAAAAGAGCGCCAGTCTCGAAGCAGGCGGACGCGGATGGTTCCGTGCCGGTCCGGCCACAATCCGATGGGATGTGGCCGCGTTTGCGTATCGGCTCGACGACCTGATTGAGCCACGCTTTGTTCGGGCGAACCTGGACGACGGGAGTGCGGCACTCGGCTTTCAATTCATCAACGTACCGTCGGGCCGCGTTGGCGGGCTTGAGAGCACATTGTCGGTTGAATCAGAGGAAGGTGTTCAGCTACGACTCGGGTACACGTACCTGGCCTCGGAAGACCGTGCCACAGGGCTCGAACTGCCATTCCGGTCGCGCCACCTTGTCGTAGCGACGTCTGAGTACGGGCTTGCCATTCCCCGCGTCGGGAGACTCAGTTTGGGACTCGACTTCCGATTTGCATCACGCCCAAACGAGTTGGATGCTGACTTCGCCCGCTTTGTACCCGATGCGGATGTCCTTGTCGATACGCGCGTTTTCGACGTTTTCGTCGGATGGGCGGCTCGCCGTACGAACATCCGTTTGGGGGTCAAAAACGCCCTGGACTACTACTATCTGGAGCGCCCGGCACTCCTCGCGCCCCCCCGGAACATTCGTCTGCAGGTGTCCGCGATTCTCTGACGAGGCCTTTGAAGATACCTCTGTGAAATATTATCTTAGGGTACTCGCAAGGGCATGCACCAGCCGCTGACAGTGGCGGCACGATCCTTGAATTGATTGGTGCCTTCGGCGAGTTGACCGGCACGACATTCTGTTGGCATGCTCGACCTGATTGTTACGCATAGCATTCCAGAGGGCATACCACTTGGGCATACCACTTGGGTATACCATGCGCAGTGCAGCAGGCGCCAGAAAGGCCGCCCTGCTAGATCGCGTTTGAGCTCTGGTTCGGATCACTGGGTGACCGTGATTCGGGCTGCTGGTCGCTGGGCCCCGTACACCGGGGCGGTTGTGCGTCTCGCGTAATACTAAAACGCAACGGACATTATGAGCACGAGTCAAGCGGCTCCGCT
>JAUIJQ010000190.1 GCA_030431165.1 Rhodothermia bacterium
AATCGTTCATGCGAGGAGTGCCATGTCCATCGAGACGGTTGATCACGATCGCCATCACGACGCTCACAGTACCGACGCGCGGCTTCAGCGTGGCGTTCGCCTGCTTCACGACCCACTGCGAAACAAAGGAACCGCATTTACCGCGTCAGAGCGAAGCACACTTGGGCTCAACGGACTGCTTCCTCCGCGCGTCCACACGATGCGTGAGCAGGTACTCCGGGTCCTTGGTAATCTGGAGAGCAAGAATTCCGACCTGGAGCGATACATTTTTCTAGCCGGCCTCCAGGACCGCAACGAGACCTTGTTCTATCGTGTGGTCACCGAGAACCTCGGCGATCTCATGCCCGTGATCTATACGCCTACTGTTGGCGAGGCCTGTCAGCGCTACGGCGAGATCTTCCGCAGACCGCGGGGCGTGTTTGTGTCAGCCGATGATCGCGGAAACATAGCATCCGTACTCGGTAATTGGCCCCATCGCGACGTGCGGATTATTGTCGTAACTGACGGAGAACGCATTCTCGGACTTGGCGACCTGGGCGCAAACGGAATGGGAATACCGGTTGGCAAGCTCGCGCTGTACTCGGCGTGTGCAGGGATTCATCCGTCACAATGTCTTCCTGTAACGCTTGATGTCGGGACCGATAATGCCACGTTGCTGAAGGATCCGCTCTATGTCGGCCTCAAGCAGAATAGACTTCGGGGGAAAGATTATGACGACTTGCTTGATGAGTTCATGGCGGCCGTCCACACGCAATTCCCCCACGCGGTAATTCAACTCGAGGATTTTGCAAACAAGAACGCGTTTCGGCTGCTGCACAAATACCAGAACCATTACGCACTGTTCGACGATGACATTCAGGGCACGGGCTCTGTGGTACTTGCGGGCCTGTACGCGGCGATGCGTTTGACTGGCGGATCGCTGGCCGACCAGCGATTCCTGTTCCTAGGTGCTGGTGAGGCCGGCATCGGCATTGCCGACCTGATCGTTGCGTCCCTTGTCGCTGACGGGATGCCCGAGCGTGAAGCACGTCGGCGCTGCTGGTTCGTCGATTCGACTGGTCTTGTCGTCGCGGCCCGCCCAAACCTGGCTGAGCACAAGCGCCCGTACGCGCATGAGCACACGTTCATCAAAGATCTGGAAGCGGCTGTTGAAGCGCTAAAACCGACTGGACTTATCGGCGTCTCGGGTGTGCCCGGCTCCTTCTCGAGTAGAATCCTGAGACAAATGGCGCGCGCAAACGATCGCCCCATCGTGTTTGCTTTATCGAATCCGACATCCAAATCTGAATGCACCGCGCAACAGGCGTACGCAGAGACCGACGGACGCGCCGTGTTCGCGAGCGGCAGTCCGTTTGCACCCGTTGATATTGCCGGCCACACGTTTGTCCCCGGTCAGGCGAACAATGCCTACATCTTCCCTGGTGTTGGACTCGGTGCGATCATATCTGACTCGAGTCGCGTCACGGATGACATGTTCTTCCTCGCGGCGCGCGAGCTCGCAAGCCTGGTGACGGAACGGGACCTCGAACTTGGGCGCCTGTACCCCGCACTCTCGAACATCCGTTCAGTATCCGCGCACATCGCCGAAGTCGTCGCTGACTACGCGTTCGAAAAAGGATTCGCGCGTATTCCACGACCGGGGGATCTTACAGAAACAATCGAGGAGTTCATGTTCGAGCCCGTGTATCAGTCGTACTTGTAGAAAGATTCCCAAAAAGAAAAGCGCTTCCGGATGCTACAATCCGGGTAGAGACGTGTCCGGGTGTTGACAAGTCGCGACGCAAAGGCGTATCCTCGTGCCAGCATCAAGAGCTCGGGACGCCTCAATAACAATTTGAACTCCCGGGCGGCAACCGATCACCGGTCTTCCAGAGAGGAGCCACGTGACGCGGTGCCGAGGCAAGGCCTGATGGCCACGATGTGATCCGGACCGTATGGGATCGGATAAATCGAGTTGGACAGCTCTTCTGTCTGCCCAACGTTGTCGCTTCTGGTGCACCACTATTTGTTCAAGCACCAGACGACCCGATCATGGCCTCCCTCCCATCGGCGGATCACCCGCGGCTCCAGACCCGCGCCATCCACGCCAGCGTTGACAGAGACGCACCGTTCGGCAGCGTTACTACGCCACTAATCCAGTCGACAACATTTCGACAGTCGGCGATTGGAGACGACGCGGCACACACCTACTCGCGTGCAAGCAATCCGACCGTCGCAGCGCTTGAAGCTGCGTTGGCCGCATTCGAGGGCCTGCCGTACGCCCTTGCTTTCTCGACCGGTATGTCAGCGATCACGACGCTGTTGCTGGGCACGCTCCGCAGTGGCGATCATGTCGTCTGCGGCAACGTTGTGTACGGTGGTACCTATCGGCTGCTTGACCAGATACTGAGACAGTTCGGTGTTGCGACCACGTTTGTTGACGCTTCCGATGCTGAGGCTGTACGAGCGGCGCTGCGACCCAACACCCGGCACGTCATCGTCGAGACGCCGGCGAATCCGACGCTCGACGTCTGTGACGTTGCCGCCCTGGCCGACGTGACAAGGGACACCGACACGTTGCTCGTTGTTGACAACACGTTTCTAACCGCGGCCCTGCAAGATGTCGGCGCACTCGGCGCTGACGTGGTCGTGTACTCCACGACCAAGTACATCGAGGGCCACAACGCAACTGTCGGCGGTGCTGTACTGTGCAAAGATGAGGTGCTGCACAATCGGCTGGACTTCATCCGCAAATCACTCGGAACGATTCAGTCACCGCAAAACGCATGGCTGACCATCCGCGGACTGAAGACACTCCCCTTGCGAATGGAACGCCATTCCGAGAATGCACTCCTCGTTGCCCAGTGGCTTGAGTCACGCGATGAGGTCGCATCAGTGTCGTATCCGTTCCTCAAATCATCGGCAGGCTATGCTACAGCGATCAGGCAGCAGCGCGCCGGTGGCGGTATGATCGCATTCGAATTGAAGTCGGGTTTCGACGGCGCTGTCACGTTCTGTCGTTCGCTTCAATGTGCCATTCTCGCAGAAAACCTTGGCGCGGTCGAATCGATCGTGACGCACCCCGCAAGCATGACGCATGCGGATGTCGATCCAGCAGAACGGGAGCGAACCGGAATTACCGACGGCCTTATCCGCGTGTCGATCGGGCTTGAAGATCCTGCCGATCTGATTCAGGACTTTGATCAGGCGATTCAGCGTGCAAAGCGATCAAGCGTTTCGACCAAGCCGGCAACGGAGGTGGTATCGTGAGTCTTGCTGACCGGATCATCGTTCTGAAGTTTGGCGGCTCGGTGCTCGACGGACCTGCCGGATGTCGAGCGGCTGTTCATGAGATTTACCGCTACGTTTGCGAAGGCTATCGTGTCGTTGCGGTAACGTCTGCGTTTCGCGGCGAAACCGACGCGCTTTTCTCGCTCGCCCGAGCGGTAAGCAGTGAACCCCACAGTGACGCTACGGCGGCGCTCGTACGCACGGGGGAACTGCGCTCTGCCGCTGCGCTTGTCATCGCGTGTGACGCCGCTGGCCTGCGGGCCGCGCTGGTCGAACCACATCAGGTGAAACTGAAAGCGACGGGCGATTCACTCGACGCTGATCCCGTCTCTGTCGACGCCGACGCAATTCGCGAAGCGCTTCGGTCTGTTTCGGTCGCTGTAGTTCCTGGGTATCACGGCTACGGTGACGACGGGAAACCACGCCTGCTCGGTCGCGGCGGAACCGACCTGACCGCGCTTTTTCTCGCAAACGCGCTTGACGCCGAGTGCACGTTGGTCAAAGACGTCGATGCGTGGTACGACAACGGCACGCCACTGCGGTCGCTGCATCTCGACGACGCGGCGAAGCGGCGCGACACCGTTGTGCAGGAAAAGGCCGCCTCGTACGCTGCAATAAACCGCGTGCCCTTTGCCGTCGCACGCCTCGGTGATGGCACCGGAGCGGGTACCGCCGTTGGGCTGGAAGCTACAGCGTACGCCGGGAAGCGCCACCGTAGCCGTCGCCAGAAACACCTACGTGTTGCGTTTGCCGGCGTCGGCGTTGTGGGTTCCGGTGCATGGTACCACCTCAGCGAGGCATCCGCTGATTTTAAGGTTGTCGGCGGACTTGTACGCGACGTGGATCGACCGCGCGATAACTGGATCCCTCGCGAGCTGCTGGTATCCAGCCCCGGTGAACTTCCTCCCCATGATTTGCTCGTTGAAGCGTTCACGACGGCAGTCGATGCATATCCGGTCGTAAAGGCTGCGTTGTTGCAGGGCGTTTCGGTCGTGACGGCAAACAAGGCCCTCATCGCAACGCACGGTGAGGAGTTGCTACGCATTGCGGATAGCTCCAGCGCGCTGCTGCGTTACTCAGCGGCGGTCGGCGGAAGTTGTCCCGTGATTGAGTTCGCATCGTCGCTTGTCGCCGAAACCGAGATCGTAAGCGTGCGCGCCATCCTGAACGCAACATCCAACTTTGTCTTAGGCGAGATCGCCAACGGACAGCCCCTGGAGGTTGCCGTCCGCACGGCGCAGGAGCAGGGGTATGCCGAAGCTGACCCATCATCTGACTTAAGTGGACTCGATGCGGCGTATAAGCTAGTCATCCTCATCCACTCGTTGACCGGGCAGTGGATTGACGTCAATGCGATAAGCCGCGAAGACCTGCGCGACCTGTCGAATACGGCGACAACCGGAAACGTAAAACAGGTTGCAACTGTGGTCTTGCCCGCCGACGCGTCGGTTAGACTCGATGTTGTGGAAGACGATGATCCATTGAGCAGTATTGCCGGTAACTGGAACGCCGTAGTCGTTGAGACTGCGGACGGTCGTCGAAGTATCGTAGGCCGCGGCGCCGGTCGCTGGCCAACCGCGGAATCTGTCGTTGCGGATTGTTTCAATATCAGGCGCAGCATATCACAAAGCGTAGCGCTGGCGGAGGCCTGTTGATGCGTCCAGAAACGTTTCTAGTCCACCCGCCGCGTACAGATGGCGAGGTGACTGGCTCCTCAAGCACGCCGATTTATCAATCCGCTACGTTTGCGATTGACGAGGGCTCTCGATGGGACTATAGTCGATCCGGAAATCCGACCCGGGAAGTCCTGGAGACGCAACTCGCCCGCCTTGACAATGCACGCTTTGCCTTGGCATTCAACAGTGGCGTCGCGGCCTTGGCGGCGGTATTCAGGCTTGTTCCGCGCGGCGGCACAATTGCGTGTGCCTCTGATGTGTATGGTGGCACGTTCAGGCTGCTTGATCTCCTGGCGCCGGACCACGATTGGCGCGTCGAATATGTCGCGATCAATGACGATGACGCGGTTGCAAAGCTTGAGGATCTCAAACCCGATCTTCTTTTTGTCGAGACACCGTCAAATCCGAAGCTTATCGGGTCTTCGATTACAGAGCTGAGAGCGGCGGTTGGCCGGGATACGACTTTGGTCGTCGACCACTCCATGTTGTCTCCGCTGGTGTTTCAGCCACTTGACCAAGGTGCTGATGTAGCGGTCCAGTCGGGTACAAAGCTACTGGGTGGCCACGGTGACTTAACGGCCGGCGTTGTTACGACGTCGCGTGACCAGATAGCGAAGACACTTCGTTTTCGGCAAAACGCGGAAGGCACTGCCCTGCCACCTTTTGACAGTTGGCTTCTCATTCGCGGGCTTGAGACGCTACCCCTGAGGCTTGAGCGGCAACTCGCGAACACGCGAGCTCTCGTCGACCTCTTGCACGCACACGAGGCAGTAAGTCGAGTGTACTATCCTGATGAACAGAGCCAACAAGGCCCGGTTGTGAGCTTTACAACGGGCGATTTTGCGGCGTCGAAGTTGGTCGTTCGCGACACGCGACTTTTCCGAACGACCGTCAGCTTTGGGAGCGTCTTTTCCAGCATCAGTTTGCCGTGTGAGATGTCCCACGCCTCAGTCCCCGCGCAGCTTCGCGATGTATCTGACGTCCCGGCTGACCTTGTGAGGCTTGCTGTCGGCGTCGAGTCGATTGACGACCTGGCCCGGGACCTGCTCGGAGCCCTGGACGCTGTGGCTGCACAACTTGTGGCAAGTTCATGAGTCTCGACGACTGCCGTGCCCGCGAGGAACTGAATGTCGCTGTTGTTGGCGCCACCGGCCTTGTCGGGCGCGAACTGATCGCCTTGCTTGCGGAGCGCAGTTGGCCGATCGCGACGTTATCGACGTTCGCAAGAGTCCAAAGTCACGTTTCGATCAGCGGGGAGACGTATGCGGTGCAGCCGCTGGACCTTCAGCGCCTGAGAGGGCACGACGTGGTCTTTCTAGCCGGCACGGGTGAGCTGGCGCGCCGGGTAGTCCCGTCGTGTGGTTCCGACCAGCTTGTGATCGACAACTCTTCGGCTTTTCGTATGGACCCATCTGTACCGCTTGTAATCCCCGAGGTCAACGAAAGCGACATCGGGAAGTGTTTCGTCGGCCGCATCGATGGCTTTTGCCGCGTTGGGTGCTTCAGCGATGACGTCCACTTGTTCGGTGGCTTGCAACAAGAAGCGCAACTCGTCGCGTGCGAGGGGTTCGTCATCCACAACGATCGCTGTGATTTTTCGTTCGGTGTTCATTGCTCTGTTTGAGGTTGAGGCAGTATCATGG
>JAUIJQ010000191.1 GCA_030431165.1 Rhodothermia bacterium
ACTGTCCGCCCGGCCAAGTACCCCGTCCGATTGGGAGGCCGTGGCCAACCAGGCAGAAGCACGTGCTCGTCGTGCGGTACGCGCTGAACGAGCAGCAAGGCGGGAGGCGGCGCGACATCGGCGAGCAGCCCGCTCGGCGGAAAGTCAGGCAAGACGTGCTGACAAACCGAGTCGTCGTTCAATGCTTCGAAGCCGCGCCCGATCTGCTGAGAGTGCGGCCCGTCGCGCCGACGGAAGGGCCAATCGCGAGGCAGGCAAAGCCCGATCAGCCAGACGAAAAGCGCGCCAGGCCCGAGAGGCCGCGCAATCGCTTCGCGACGAGAAGGCGGCCTGAGTTGGTCTGGTGGCCAGGCTCAATGTGGATGAGTCACGCCCGCGCCGACAAGCAGCCACCGCAAGGAGCCAGGCCTTTTTGACCTGGCCCCTCCGGGCGCCATTGCTGTAATCCCTCTAGAAACCAGTGATGAGAAACACGATCAGCATCACGAACGCCAGGCCTATCAGGCCCATAAACACGTAGAATGACCAGTGCGATTCGGTATCTGCCTGCTTTGACGTAGATGCGGGTTGTTGTACGGACGTTGCGTGTTGCTTCGAATGTTGCTTCATGGCGGTACAATAGTCTGCGTGTACAGACCAGTCCCAACTGGAAGATCTGCTGCCGGCACTTGCGTGAGGCGGATTCCAGAAAGGGCCGAAGTCTGCTAAAGAATTGCTTTGAGGTTGTGGGGCGCAGAATTCGCCCGCACATCTCAGAGTCGATACACGCAGAAGAGATGGGTGCGCGACGTGGGAGTGGCCGTAGCGCCACGGCGTGCGAGAAGGGGTTGGCGTGAGTCAGTGGACACGCGGCGGATATCCGCTGTGCGACTCGCCATCGACGGTGCACTGTCAAGGGATCTGACGCGCACCTGCTCATTGTACGGAGCCAGCTCTGTGCCGAGGAGTGGGATTGCCAGGCGATGGCCGTGCCCGTCACTCTTCAACGGGGGTTGCTGGCCCGTATCGACGCCGTCAACGTAGCTGCTGTGGCTCAGCGCCTGCACTCCGTAACCGGAAAGGGTGCCGTTGAGGAGGACGCCAATCAGAAGCGAGACCACGCCGCACAGGATCTGATTATGTACTCGCAACAGCCTCATCAACCCTGAGCTCAGGTTTAGCTGAGTCCAACAATGTTGGCAACTGGAATCGGTTCCCGGCGCTAGTCTCCGAGACTATGCTTACGGATGATCCCGCCCGACAAACCGGCCTTCGCCGAGCAAGAAAGCGACGGCACGTGTGACGTTCCTGTCAACACTCTTCTCCTGTTTGAGCGATGCGATATAGCGTACAATTTCTTTGCGCCGCGACGGTGGCAGTTCCTCAAAAACACGCCGCGCCGTTTCGTTCTCCTGTAGCGCAGAAACCAGTTTGGGATGGGGTGTCAGGCTGCGGTCGCGCGCGTCGTGGGCCACCGTCAGCGTGAGCGTTTCGCCGATTCGCCTTGGCGAATCCGGAAGCATCTTCATGTTCACATAGAGTCGCCAGTCACCGCGAAATCGCACGAGGGTCTGCTGGTACGGCCGACCGTTGACCGTGCCATGAATCGGGATCGACCCCTTGTCCTTCTGCGCCACGTCAAACAACCGGCGGAGTATATCGTCGGGTACCGAGACGTACGGATTGCCGTCGATGATGTGCAGTTCGGCTTCAAACGGCTTCATGTGTGGGCTACTTGGCTCTCCAGGTCACCAAATCCGCGAACTAGTATGCCCGCCGTGCCAACGGGCCCTGGTCGAACGGGTGTCAGATCAACTACGGGATACGTTTGTTGAGGGTCGTCACAATGCGTCTGGGACGAATGACTTCTGGACGAGTGGTTTGAACCCGCCGTATATCATCCGCCCTGCATCATAAACAGGTCGTATGGCGTCGGTAAGTGGCCTGACCAAGTCAGCCATCCGGGGATCTTCCGCGACGCGTTCATTTGCCAGGACACGAGCCTCGCGGGACTCGAACGCAACCCATCCGAAGATGACGGTCTCATCGTCATTCGCCGCGGACGCCTCGGCGAATGACCGGGTACCTTCCAGCTTTGGATCGTCCGCGACATACTCTCCGTAGGCAAGAGCCCCATGTTCGATCCAGATCGCCGCGACTTTCTCGACCACCTGACGATACGTGTCAAGCTGGCCGCGCGGAACCGGCAGCACAAATCCGTCGATGTACTTCGTCGTGTGTTCAGCCATAGCATTCCCTCTGCGGGCCGGCGCCCGTTGCGCTTCCGTTAATCTCTCCGAAACTGCTTGATGCGCTGTTGGTTGGCCGAGTCCTCGATCAACGTTGAGAGTCGACGCAACCGCGTCTCTTCACGCTTTGCGCTCATCACCCAGCGCGTCGTTTGACGCCGGTAGCCCGCTGGCTGCTCCTCATAGAATGCCCAGGCTTCGACGTTAGCCCTAAAGCGCTTGATCATCGCCGGCGCAAACTCAGCGGTCAACTCGGCGACGCGATAGCCGCTATCCGGATGAACATCTTTATGCGCGAACGCCGCCAGCCCACGTGGCTTCATTCGCCCCTCTGCCGTCAGTCGCTCGACAAGCTCGATGTTCCGCTGGCTCCAGACGCTCTTGGGCTGTCGGGGTGTGAAGCGGATAACGTAACTCTCGTCATCCCGCGACTTCCTGATTCCATCGATCCAACCGTAACAGAGTGCTTCATCCACGGTGTCTTCCCACGTGACCGAGGGTTTACCCGTCGCCTTCTTGTAGTACCCAACCCACAGGTAGTCCGCCGAAGTATGGTGCTCTTCGAGCCAGACTCGAAAGTCAGCCGGCTCGGGGAAAAACATGGGGTCTTCTTCGGACATACGTCGCGGTCAAACAGCGGCAAGCATCTGCTTAGTCTTTACTGCCAATGAATCGATAGAGGAAGGCACCCAGCGCGCCGCCGACAATTGGTGCCAACCAGAACAGCCAAAGCTGCGCGGTCGCCCAACCTCCGACATAAAGTGCAACGCCTGTGCTGCGCGCCGGATTTACTGATGTGTTTGTCACCGGGATGCTGATCAGGTGAATCAGCGTCAGCCCAAGACCTATCGCAATGGGTGCCAATCCGGCGGGGGCACGATCATCTGTGGCTCCCATGATGATCAGGATGAACATCATGGTCATGACAACCTCCGTAATCAAAGCCGCCTGCAACGAATAACCGCCAGGCGAGTGTTCGCCATAACCGTTTGACGCAAATCCGGCCGACACATCAAAGCCCGCTTTGCCGGATGCAATCAGGTACAGCACGCCACCGGCTACGATCGCACCGAGCGTCTGCGCGATGATATACGGCGCAAGCTCTTTTGCTTCAAAGCGTCCGCCGGCCCACAGTCCAACTGACACGGCCGGGTTGAGGTGGCATCCGGAGATGTGACCAATCGCAAAGGCCATGGTGAGCACCGTTAGGCCGAAGGCCAGCGCGACGCCGAGCAGTCCAATACCAACATCGGGGAATGCCGCGGCCAGGACTGCGCTACCACAGCCGCCAAGAACGAGCCAGAACGTACCGACAAACTCCGCTGCGTACTTCTTCATGATGATCACCTTTGGTTGGGGATTGGTGCCCACAGGATCCTCCGCACGCGTCATCGTCGAAGGTATAGAGAAACACGGTGGATCGCACGCGCTAGTAGTTGCCCGGCAGACTGAATCCAAACACGGGGCCACCAAACGACTCCGTTCCGGCGAACGTGCCCGCGATTCCTACCATCAGCCGAATGCGATCAGGTTGCCCGACCCGTAGCTGAATGTCGAACGGGATGCCTGCGTAGCGCTCAACCAGTTTTTCGTGCCGCGTTGGTCGCAGAAAGCCTGCCGATTCCACGCGCCCGCGTCTGACGACGGTCAGGAATGACACGCCCGCACTCAACGAAAGCGACACGGGCCCGGCTATCTCAGACACAAACCCGTATTGCAGTCCCACGTCGGTGTTTCGCTCATTTGGCAACGCGCCAAACACCGTGAATAGCCGCTCGCGCGAGAAGAACCACCGGCCCGACACCTGTCCATACCCGGTATCGACATCAAAGCGCACGAGCCCCTGTCCCCCCGGCGCTGTGCTGGCGCCGTAAGCAAACGTGCCCGTCACGCGGGGGATATCACGGTCGGATGTCGACGATGATTGGGCGCTCGCCAACGGTGTCCCGATTACCGGCACCAGAACAAGGACTGCAACAGCAAGCGTTTGACCCGGTGTCAACATGGGCTCAAAGCAGATCTGGTATCTGCAGAAGAAGATAATCGAATCGCGATGACGACCGACAACGCGCAGTATCACGGCCCGAGTCGCTTGATCATTCGCACCAAAGGCACAGGTACACCACCGCGGGGATCTTCAAAACGTTCTACCTGCTCATAGCCACAGCGCTGATACAGCGGCTCGCCCGCCAGCGTCGCCACGAGCATAGCACGTGTAAATCCGGCTGCGCGTGCAGCCCCCTCACACGCGGCTAACACGCGCCGGCCAACACCCTGGCGCGCAAAGTCCGGGTCGGTGTACATCGCACGGATTCTCGCCGGCTCTTCAGCTGGGTCCAGCAGCGCCGCGTCCCGCCCCGGACTCACATCGCCACCGTATTGCGTTGCACGCATGCTCCACCCACCGCAGCCGGCAAGTCGCGTCGCGATTTCGAGTACGTAGTACGTCCCGTCCTCAATCAGCTGGGTGTCGAGACCCATGAGCATCCGACTGGCTTCGATCTGAGCAGGATCGAGGAATGCCCTCTGAAGCTCGGATATGGACCGCTCCATGAGCAACGATATGCCGGGGATGTCAGCAGCGGTCGCAACGCGAATTGCGCCATCGTGCGCCGGTCTTAGTCCGGCCATTTCCTGCTGCATCCGGGCTTCGCCATCGGTTAGATCAGAACCGTGCATTGTCTGCTGTATTTTGTGGTTTCCGCAGTCGGGTAACAAACAGTCCGATAACAAACGGCCCGGTAACCCCGCGGCCAATCAGTCCCGCGATGAACCTTTCGACTTCCGCCATCTCCTACATCGCCCGAGGCATCCTTATTGCGCTGACAGTCGCCGCCGCAGCGATAACCGTCGGCACCACGGCCGCCCAGGATGCCAGTCGTGACGCCGGCGCCGACGCCGATTTACCGGCACGCCCATCCGACCATGTTGTGCTCATTTCAATTGACGGATTCCGGCCGGATTTCTACCTCGACAACTCGTGGCCGGCCCCAACAATTCAGCAATTTGCGACGGATGGCGTCAAGGCACTAGGCGTTCGCGGCGTCTTTCCATCCGTTA
Organism: Rhodothermia bacterium; assembly: GCA_030431165.1. Lineage (GTDB taxonomy): Bacteria > Bacteroidota > Rhodothermia > Rhodothermales > JABDKH01 > JANQRN01. Next base: position 5,289 of record JAUIJQ010000191.1, read on the forward strand.
CATATCCGTCGCACACAACCCTGTTAACCGGGGCGCTACCGATCAGGCACGGGATCTACTACAATAGTCCGTTTGAGCCCGGCGGACAAACGGGGCGCTGGTACTGGGAAGAATCACTGATCCAGAGTGAGACGCTGTGGGACGCTGCGCGAGAAGCGGGGTTGACTACGGCGAGCGTGGTGTGGCCCGTCTCGGTGGGCGCGCCCGTCGACTACAACATTCCGGAGGTATGGTACCTCGACTCCGAGTACGGAGCCATCGAACCGCTGCGTGATAACGAGACGCCCGACGGACTGCTCGCGGAGCTCGAGCGCGAAGCGTTGGGGCGCCTGACAACAACAAACTTCAGTGCCGACTACCTGAACCGCGACGATCGTATCGGCGAAATGGCTGCGTACCTGCTCGAGACGCGTAAGCCGAACCTGATGACCGTCCACCTGCTCGGGGTCGATCACTTTGCCCACGGCGAGGGCAGGGAGGGGTTGCGCGTTCGCAAAGCTGTTCTTGCCGCTGACCGCGCTGTGGAAAAGGTGCGCGAAGCCGCTGATCGTGCCGGCATTCTTGACCGCACTACAATCATCGTTACGGGCGACCACGGGTTTGTAGACACCCACACGGCACTGGCGCCGAACGTGTGGTTGACTGAATCCGGACTCATGGAGCCGGCGCGTGATCGCGGCGACTGGCGGGCGACGTTCTTTACAACGGGTGGTGCGTTCCTTCACCTGCGCGACCGCGACGACGACGCGGCTGTCGACGAAGTGCGTGGTATCCTGAACGCGCTTCCATCAAACGTGAGGAAGTTGTTCCGGATTGTGGAGCGAGACGAGCTCGATGAGATCGGCAGTGACCCCAACGTACCGCTTGCACTTGCGCCCGTTCGGGGTGTTACCACAACGTGGCGTGCAGACGGAGAAGCGGTTCGTGGCTACGGGGGCGGAACGCACGGACAGTATCCGGATGTCGACGATCTCTCGACGGGCTTTGTCGCGTGGGGCGCGGGAGTTCGTCGAGACGTCACCGTGCCTCAGCTTGGTCTCGAAGACGTTGCACCGTTTGTTGCGGCGTTGCTCGACCTGGATCTTGATGCCCCAGACGGTGTGGTGTACCCGGGCATGATCTGGCGCTAGGCATGCATGGTGGCCGTTCTGGGGCTTCCAGGTGGGGTTTCCAGGCTGGCTTCCAGGTTAGCTTCCAGGTGGGGTTTCCAGGCCCTTTTGGCCTCGTTCTGCGACTGC
>JAUIJQ010000192.1 GCA_030431165.1 Rhodothermia bacterium
AGAACGGTGGCGACGTTCAGCACATCATTCATGAACTCACGGTGTCCTGCCTGCCGGCGAATATCCCGGACAGCCTTGAGATCAACATTGAGGGGCTGGACATCGGCGACTCCCTGCACGTCTCGGATCTCTCGTTCGAGAACATCGAGATCGTGACGCCCGCGCAGCAGACGGTTGTATCCGTTACCGCCAAGCGCGTCGAAGCGGAGCCGACTGAAGATGATCTGCTCGGCGAAGGCCTTGAGGGCGCCGCTGAAGGTGAGGGCGAAGCTGACGGTCAGGCTGAAGCATCTGACGAAGGCTGATTCCCGTCATCAAGCTTTCCGCGATTCGAACGCGCATCCGGCAACTGCTGGCGCGTGAACGGCGCGGCCCGTCGGACATGGCCGCTTCCAGGCGAATTATCATCGGCCTCGGAAACCCGGGCGCAGAGTATGCTGACACGCGCCACAACATCGGGTTTCGGATCGCTGATGCCGTTGCTGCCCGTGCGCGCTTTGAGCTCGACCAGCACTACGCGTCGGCGGAGGCGGGCGAGGGGCGCTGGAAGAGTCGTCCTTTTGTCGTGGCCAAACCGCTGACGTTTATGAACCGCAGCGGCGAGACGGCGCGGGCGTTGCTGAGACGAACAAAGTCCACGGCGGCTGACATGCTCGTGGTTGTGGACGACATTCATCTGCCCCTTGGCACGATCCGCATACGACGTGGCGGAGGCACCGGAGGGCACAACGGCCTCGAAGACATCGCCGACGAGATTGGAACGACAGATTTTCCGCGCCTCCGGGTCGGTATAGGCAACGACTTTGGCCGTGGGCAGCAATCCGACTACGTCCTGTCGCCGTTTGACCCGGCCGAGGCGGAGCTGGTAGAGGATGTCGTCAAGCGCTCAGCAGAAGCGGCTTTGTGCTTCGTAGCAGAGGGTTTACAGACAGCAATGAACCGTCATAACGTGCGAATTAATGGTTAAGCGGGCACTCCACGGCGCCGCACAGGCTATTTTTTTGCCCCGTAGGGGTCTGGTCGGGTCGGTTTTTGTTTCTGACCCGATTGGTACCGCGAGACTGGTGCGCGAGACTGATAATCTGTTGCGTACTCAGAATCTTACAGAGTGTGTTACAGGAGATGCTGTACGCCTCTTCGCGACCTCGCGTGTGGAAGCGTCCGTTCAGCGTTAGCTGGCGGGCGGCCAAGCCGACAATCTCACCGCCTTGGTGGAGCCCTGTTTGGGACTCCGTCGAGGGTGCACGGTGAGGTCCTGTGGTGAGGGGTCGTTGCCGGGTCTGTAGACCAGCCACCAAGAAAAGAACTTCCACGTCTGAATAACCGATAGGGGAACCTTCAGTCCATGTCAACAGCGACACTTACATACCTAATTCCGGCGGCGGGGGTACTCGCGCTTCTGTACGCCTTCATCAAAGCACGCTGGGTTTCGAACCAGGACGCAGGCTCTGACGTCATGGTCGAGATCGCGAGCAACATCGCGGATGGCGCGCGTGCATTCTTGCGCCGCGAGTATCGCGTGCTGATCATCTTTGTGATCGCGGTTGCCGTGCAACAGCGGCCAGGAGAACTCATCCTGGATGATCGCGATCTCGTTTGTTGTTGGCGCTTTCTGTTCGGCGCTCGCTGGATTCATCGGCATGACGGTCGCCACGAAGGCGAACGTGCGTACGACGCAAGCCGCGATCACGGGTCTTGGACCTGCCCTGAACGTAGCGTTTTCGGGCGGACTCGTCATGGGCCTCAGTGTTGTTGGCCTCGGGCTGCTTGGTCTCGGGACGCTCTTCCTCGCCTACTCGGGTTCGGGATGGGACATCGCAAAAGTGATCAACGTCATTTCCGGCTTCTCTCTGGGTGCCTCGTCCATTGCGCTCTTTGCGCGCGTAGGCGGCGGGATCTATACGAAGGCCGCTGATGTCGGCGCTGACCTCGCCGGCAAGGTGTACGAAGGTATTCCTGAAGATGACCCGCGCAACCCCGCAACCATTGCAGATAACGTTGGAGACAACGTTGGCGATGTTGCCGGAATGGGCGCGGACCTCTTCGAGAGCTATGTCGGTTCGATCATCGGAACGATGGTTCTGGGTGCTGCCTTTATCCCCGGCCTCACGGCCGCCGGCGCAACAGACATCGCTGCGGTCCTCCTGCCGCTGCTGCTCGCCGGCGCCGGGATTGTCGTTTCGATCCTGGGCTCTTTCTTCGTCAAAGTGAAAGAGGGCGGCAACCCGCAGAAGGGTCTGAACATGGGCGAGTTTGGAGCGGCTGGTGTGATGGCTGTCCTGTCGTACTTCATCATTTCCAGCATGCTGCCGGGTGAGTGGGTCGTTAACGGAACGACCTATACGTCACTCGGGATATTCTGGGCCGTCATCGTCGGACTTGGGGCCGGCACGGCGATTGGACTGATCACCGAGTACTATACCTCGACACACAACAAGCCCGTGCTTGGTATTGCGGGCCAGAGTGTAACCGGTGCGGCAACGAACATCATCGCCGGCCTGGGCGTGGGGATGGCCTCAACCGGCATCCCGGCTGTCATTCTGGCGGCGGCCATTGTTCTCGCTCACCACTTCGCAGACCTCTACGGTATTGCGATTGCGGCACTCGGAATGCTATCGGTCACCGGTATCCAGCTTGCTGTTGATGCGTATGGCCCGATATCCGACAACGCGGGTGGTATCGCAGAGATGGCCGAACTCGACCCACAGGTTCGTGAGCGCACGGACAAGTTGGATGCAGTTGGTAACACAACCGCGGCGATCGGCAAAGGCTTCGCGATTGGCTCCGCGGCGCTTACGGCGCTGGCGCTGTTCGCTGCCTTCATGCAGCAGGCTGACGTTCAGACAATCGACGTAGCGAACCCGGTCATCATGGCGGGCCTGCTCCTGGGAGCGATGTTGCCCTACGTGTTCAGCGCGATGGCGATGGGTGCAGTAGGTCGGGCGGCCGGCGACATGATCAAAGAGGTTGGGCGCCAGTTCGCTGAGATCCCGGGCCTTCGCGAAGGCACGGCCAAAGCCGAGTACGCCAAGTGCGTCGACATTTCGACTGCAGCGGCTATCCGGGAAATGATTCTGCCTGGCTTGCTCGCCGTCTCAGTGCCGGTAATCATCGGATTCATCGACAAGAACATGCTCGGCGGACTCCTAGCGGGAGTTACCGTTTCGGGCGTTCTGTTTGCGATTTTCCAGTCCAACGCCGGGGGAGCATGGGACAATGCGAAGAAACGCATTGAAGGCTCCATCACGATCGAGGGCAAGGAGTACGGGAAAGGAAGCGACACGCACAAGGCCTCTGTTGTTGGCGACACGGTCGGTGACCCGCTGAAGGACACAAGCGGCCCGAGCCTCAACATCCTCATCAAGCTTATTGCCGTTGTGGCGCTCGTGATTGCACCGCTTATCGCGTAAGTAGCGGACAGAGCATCGTTCTGGAACAGGGCCCGGCGGTATTCGTCGGGCCCTTTCTTTTTGTGACGGATCAGGGATTCTCCTTGCGAGTACGATGACCACTCCGGTAGTATATTCGGCCTGCCGCACCCGTTGATATCAATCCGCTCGATTCATGGCTCGCGTTGACGTTGTAATGCCCAAGATGGGCGAGAGTATTACAGAAGGGACTGTCATTTCCTGGCACAAGCAGGTCGGCGACGAAATCGAAGTCGACGAGACGCTTCTGGAGATAGGAACTGACAAGGTTGACACCGAAGTCCCGAGCCCTGCCGCGGGCCGCGTTGCAGAAGTCCTCGTTGCCGAAGGTGATACAGTTGATGTCGGGACGGTGATTGCCGTGCTTGAGACCGATGTCGAGGCTTCGATCGAATCAGGGCAGCCGGCGCCGACGAGCGACGCATCCGCGGCGGTCGAGGAGCCCGCAGCAACCAGCGTTGAGCAGGATTCAGCACCGGCCCCCGTTGCGACAGCGGCTCCGGCGGCCGCAGCAGCGCTGGTTGATGTGGTTATGCCCAAGATGGGCGAATCGATCATGGAGGGGACCATCATCGGGTGGCACAAACAGATCGGTGATGCCGTCGAGATGGACGAGACGCTGCTGGAGATTGCAACCGATAAGGTCGATACCGAGGTGCCATCGCCTGAGGCCGGTGTGCTGCACGAAATTCTTGTCGGCGAAGGCGAGACTGTTGAGGTGGGTACCGTTATCGCCCGCATTGGCTCGTCATCGGCAGTTGCGGGCGCAGCACCCGCTGCACCGTCGGCGCCGGTAAGCACAGCGCAGCCGGCCCCAACACCATCTACCGGTGGGGGAGTAAACGTACCCGCGCAGCGTGGCGATGGCGCAGCAGACGGCACCCAGGCCATTCCGCGCATCGATGACTCAGGCCGTTTCTATTCTCCGCTTGTTCGCTCGATCGCTGAGAAAGAGGGTGTCTCGGTTGCTGAGCTTGCTGCCATTGGCGGAAGCGGCCGCGACGGGCGCGTTACGAAGAAAGACCTGATGGCATTTGTCGCTGATCGCGGCTCCACAGGCACCGCCGGCGCAACACGCACCGCTGCACCCGCGCGACCGGCTGCCACATCGGCGCAATCCATTCCGTCGGTGGTATCGACGCTGTCAGAAGACGGCCGCGTCGAAGTGGTCGAGATGGATCGGATGAGAAAGATCATCGCCGGTCACATGGTCGCGTCGAAGCAGACCTCCGCGCACGTAACGTCGTTCGCTGAAGTAGACGTCACCAACCTCGTCAAGCTTCGGGAACAGGAAAAACAGCAGTTTGGTGAGCGCGAGGGTGTCAAGCTGACGTTTACTCCGTTCTTCGTCAAAGCCGCCGTTGATGCGTTGAGGGAGCATCCGCTGCTCAATTCGTCGGTGGATGGGGACAAGATCCTAATGAAAAAGGACTTCCACGTTGGCATCGCCGTCGCGATCGGGAAGACCGGACTTGTCGTACCGGTTATCAGAAGTGCTGGGCATAAGAACATCGCTGGACTCGCACGTGACGCAGCCGCGCTTGCTGAGCGCGCACGCTCGAAGCAGCTTCAGCCAGATGATCTGCAGGGCGGCACGTTCACCGTTACCAACATCGGGTCGCTCGGCTCGATCATGGGTACGCCCATCATTCTTCAGCCACAGGTTGCGATTCTCGCTACCGGGGCCATTAAGAAGCGACCGGTTGTCGTTGAAGATGAAGAACTTGGCGACATTATCGCTGTGCGCTCCATGATGTTTGTCTCGCTGTCGTACGACCACCGGATTATCGACGGTGCGATGGCGGCGAGCTTCCTGCACCACTTCACGCAGAACGTCGAGCAGTTCCGCCCGGGCGTAGAAGTCTAAGCCTGGGACCAGGCTTATTCCCAGGCCCGGGGCGATCAGGCCCAGGGCGATCAGGTCCATGGTGATCAGGCCCAAGCCGATCCAGGCGTAGGTCGATCCAGCCGCAGCCCGATCCAGGCGTAGGCCGGTTATGATTCCGGCAGGGTCGGCGCGTGCTTGATGTCCGTTATTGACATTGACGGACAGGGTTCATTCCTTACCTGCGCGTCGTCACTCATGGGCAATCAGGACAAGTCATGCAGGCCACAGGCCCGGTCTCGCTAACGTCGGCCGAGGTTCGGCGTCGAATCGAAGATTTTACGCGCGAGTACTTGGGGGACAAGAGCCCGGCGACCGTCGGTACGTACCGCCGGTCCCTCAACGAATTTGAGCGGTGGGTTGCGGTTGAGGGCTCGGTCACCTTTACAACCGACGCCGTCCGGCTATACAAGGCCCACCTGACTGATGCGCGCGGACTGCATGAGGTGTCTGTTTCGACGTACCTCACCGCGTTGCGCCGCCTTTGCGACTACCTGGTTGAAATTGGTCAGCTCGAGGCCAATCCGGCCAAGTCAGTTAAGGGCAACCGGCGGCCTGCCGCACATTCACGGGAGGTGCTCACGCTGGCTGAGACCGAGCGTCTCATTGCGATGCTGGATCCCACATCCCAGATCGAATTGAGGGATGCCGCAATTCTCTTCTCAATGTTGTTCGCCGGGCTGAGCGAGATCGAACTCATTCGCGCCGACGTTGGGGACCTCGAGCAGACACTGATGGGCTGGTTCCTGCGCGTCCAGGGCAAGGGACGCACGGAAAAAGATCAGCAGGTGCCGATCGATCCCCGCGTCATGGAGCGAATCAGGCTGTATCTGGATACGCGTGGAAGAATCCGACCCGAGCACCCGCTGTTTGTGTCACACGGTCATCGGTCGGACGGTTCTCGTCTGAACACGAGGTCGGTGCGGAGCCGCGTCAACGGGTATTTGCAGGCTGCCGGAATCAAGCGGGCCGGCGTGACGCCCCATTCACTGACGCACACGGCGGCGTTGTTGTGGCTGCACGAAGGACTGGACGTCGGCGAGGTGAAGAAGCGCATCTACGTCGCGCCCAAGCTGTCAGCTGTTTCTCCGCAGGTTCACCGGCCAGGATCTGGTCGAGGATTTCGATTGCGGCCTGTCGGCGGGCTGCCGGGGTCATGCCCCGGCCTCATGGCGATGCATCACGGTCATCC
>JAUIJQ010000193.1 GCA_030431165.1 Rhodothermia bacterium
TTGCTCCACGTTCGAAGACAGGACTGTATAGCACCTCGCCGGCATGATGCGGCGTGCCGCAAGAGTGACAGCTCACGTCTGCATCAACGGATGCCGCGGTGTATCCAGCGATGATCCATCCCTCACGCATTCCCTCAGACAGGTACTCGAGCGCTGCCCGCACCGTTGCCGATTTGTTGCTTTCGTAGAAGCGATCAGCGAGGTCGTCCAGCAGCGCGACCGTCTCGTCATCAAGTGTAAAATTGAGTCGTTTCATGTCGCTTCGCTGAGCTTTGGCGCGGGGCAGGATCGCGCGCCGCTACGCCAGTTCAAAACGTGCCCGGCAATGAGCATACCGCTGCCCAGGACCGTCACGCCAGTCTCCAGTTCCGCTCCGGGTTGATCGTGGCCAAGGAATCCGGCAACGATGATTGTCGTGAGCCCGGCTGCCAGTAGCCAGACTACGGGCCAGCGCTTGTGCCGGTCAAAACCGCCGACGGCGGCGACAAACGTCGTGGGCACCAGGACAATCGCAAATACCGGATGCAGCCATGCATGGAACGTCTCCCCGATAGCCCACATGGGCGCCATCGCGAGAACGATCGGCAGCAAAAGGCAGTGCAGAACGCAGAGGCCGGACAGGCTTATCCCGACCCGGTCCCAGAGGAGTTGCTTCAATGAATCGCGCGAAATAGATAATGTGTAGAGAATACACACCCGCGACACACTGGTTCCTTGCGAGGTATGCCGCGCTCAGGATTCTTTTGACGGCCGCGTCTTCACCGCCGGCACCTCAAGTTCTCTGATCATTTCATTGAGACGCGGGACATCGGTTTCAAGCACGTCGCGGAGCTTCTCCAACTCGATATTAATGAGCTGCGTCACCTCGTCACGAACCTGATACGCCTGATCGGTTGGTCGGTAGTCGCTGGATGATGCACCACCCACAACGCCCGACAACCTGTTGTTAAGCCGAATCGGGTAGTTAAGCGGGTCCTGCCCACTGCGATTCTTCGTCTGGTACAGTGCCTCCTCGATTCCGGTGAGCTGTTCCCGTATCGTTGATGCAAACTCACGCAAATCCTCTGACTCGGGTGATTCGCCGACTCGCTCAACGACATCCGCAATCTGCTTACGTACCGTGCGGATTTCCTCGATGGCCTCGTGGGTTTCGGTGAGTTTGTCGCGCACCGCAACGAGGAAAGCAAACTGCTCATCTATGTCCCCGGCCGAGCCGCTGGTACGAGGGTCTTTGAGCACTTCAAACGGTATCTCCAGCGAGTCGCTTCCAACGACCAAACGCATGCGGTATGTACCGGGACGCGCACGTGGTCCCTGTGTGCCACCGCCCCACAGGACCATGCCATCAAAGGTATGGGCACCGGGATAACGGAGGTTCCACGTCCACGCATTCAAGCCAGACTCCGCGGGTACACCGTCGTCGTCTGAACTGTAACTCTCGATGATGACGCCGTCATTCTCGAGAATCCGAATTGTTGCTGACGTGGAATCACTTGCTTCAGCGAGGTAGTAGCGGAAGTGCGCACCCCCCGGCGCATTCTGGCCCACCGTGACGGATGGTGACGACTGCGACCCTGACATCCGATAAGCCGGCCGTGACTGAAACAGCCACAGCACGGCGTTCTCTACTTCGTCGCTGAGCTGATGCAACGGCGACAGATCATCGAGGACCCAGAATGATCGGCCCTGCGTCGCGACGATCAGGTCTTTGTCGCGCACCGCGAGGTCGGTGATCGGGACAACCGGCAGGTTCGCCTTGAACGGCACCCACGACGCGCCATCGTCGAACGAGATGTACAAACCGCTCTCGGTTCCTGCGTAGAGCAGACCGGCGCGATCGGGATCAGCCCGAATTACCCGGGTAAAATGATCCGGCGCAATGCCGCTGACGATACGCGTCCAGCTCGCCCCATAGTTGGTAGTTTTGTAGAGATAGGGAGCAAAGTCATCACTCTTGTAACGGGTGCCGGCAACATAAAGTCCGCCTGGTTCTGTTGGGTGCGGCTCGATGCTGTTGATCTGCATCCAGTCCGGCATCATCCGGCTCGGGGGCGTCACATTGTCCCAGGTGTCTCCCCCGTCTCGACTGACGTGGATCAGGCCGTCGTCGGATCCGGTCCAAAGCACACCCGGTTCGTGCGGGCTCTCGATCGCCGCGAAGATTGTCCCGTAGTACTCAACGCTTGTGTTGTCCTTGGTGATGGGACCACCTGACGGGCCCATCGTGGTGGTGTCGTTCCGCGTGAGGTCGGGACTGATCGCGGCCCACGTCTGCCCTTCGTTTGTGGTCTTGAAGAGCACGTTGCCCGCCGTATACAGGATCGACGGGTCGTGCGGTGAAAAGAAGATCGGATAGTTCCACTGGAACCGGTAACGCAGGTCTTTGGCCCCGTGGCCCATCGGGTTGTCGGGCCAGACGTTGATTGTTCTGCTTTCCCCGGTACTGTGGTCAAGTCGCGTGAGATATCCGCCATACGAACCACCGTACACGACATCGGGGTTGTCGGGATGTGGTGCGATGTGACCGCTTTCGCCGCCGGCGGTGGACTCCCAATCGCTTTCACTTATCGAGCCGCCGCTACTGCGATGACTGATGCGCACGGTTGAGTTATCCTGCTGCGCGCCATAGATCCGGTACGGAAAATGGTTATCTGTTGTGACCCGGTAGAACTGCGCGGTAGGCTGATTGTGATACGTCGAAAAATTGCCGCCCGCGTCGAGCGTCACCTGAGCACCGCCGTCGTCACCGATCACCATGATGTCGGGGTTCTCCGTTGAGATCCACAGGTCGTGGTGATCGCCGTGCGGCGTACCGATACGTTCGTACGTGGAGCCGCCGTCTTTAGACCGCCAGAAGCCGACGTTGAGGACAAAGACGATATCGCGATCGGTCGGATGTGCATAGATCCGCGTGTAGTACCACGCGCGTTGACGCAGATTCCGATCGTCGTTTATTCTGCGCCACGTCTCGCCGGCATCGTCAGACCGAAAGACGCCGCCATCCTGGGACTCAATAATCGCCCACACGCGTTCCGGGTCAGCCGGTGACACCGCGACACCAATTATGCCGACCGTCCCGTCGGGAAGGCCTTCGTTTCGGGTGATGTTCGTCCACGTTGACCCACCGTCGGTAGACTTCCACAAGCCCGAACCTTCGCCGCCGCTTTCGAGTGAGTACGGTGTTCGCTTGATCCGCCACGTGGAGGCGTACAGGACCCGTGGGTTGGCCGGATCGATAAGCAGATCAACGGCTCCGACTTCGTCGTTTACAAAAAGGACGCGCTCCCAGGTCTCGCCACCGTCTCGGCTCCGGTAGATGCCACGTTCTTCGTTTGGCCCGAACAGGTGCCCCATGACAGCGGCGTATACCAGATCGGGGTTTCGCGGATGAATTCTGATGCGGCTGATATGTCGGGAATCTTCGAGCCCGATTGCCCTCCAGGACTTGCCGGCATCCTCGGATTTGAACATCCCGTAACCGTGCGAAACGTTGCCACGAACCGTCTTCTCACCACCGCCGACATAGATGACGTTCGGGTCCCACTCGCTGACGGCGACGGCCCCGATTGATCCGCCGAAGAATCCGTCCGACACGTTCCGCCAGGTCTGGCCCGCATCGGTAGTCTTCCAGACGCCCCCGCCCGTGCCACCGAAGTAGAACGTAAACGGGTGGCCGGCCACGCCCGTCACGGCGGCGGAACGGCCGCCGCGAAATGGGCCGATGTTCCGAAATGTCAATCCGTCAACAAACGCCGCTTCGTACTGTGTCACTGATTGACCCTGTGCAGGCTGCACCGACACAATCGACGCAATCGACGCAATTGTCAGCAGGAAGAGCCCAAGTCCACGCGCGGTCGCAAACAACTGCACGGGAAAGGATGTTACGTGTGTAGCGAGGATGTGAGTGGCACGAGTTCGAGTTGCGGTCATTCCGTTTCGGAGCAGAAGTGGGACATCAACAGGCAGAATTACAACGCCACCGTACGATTGTCAAGGAGCGCGCTCACGTGTTCCTTAAAGGCGCTGATCCGGTTGACCGGAGATGTCGGGCATTCGCCGCAGTCGGCACGCGCCGTCAGTCCGCGAGGGGGTAGTCTGCCTCTACGTTACCCTGTGCCATCTCGCGCAGGCGGCGCTTGAGGAGCTGCTTCCGAAACGACGAAATCCGATCGACAAACAGGATTCCTTCGACGTGATCGTATTCGTGCTGGATTACCCTGGCCGTCATTCCGGACGCAGAGAGTTCCCGCTCCTCAAAGTCTCGATCCAGGTACCGGATCACGATGTCACCGGGGCGATCAACTTCTTCCCGGATATCAGGAATGGACAGGCACCCTTCCTCGTAGCCAACGTCATCGCCAAACTCGTCAACCATCTCGGGGTTGATGAACACAAGCGGACCGTCCGGAACGGTCTCTCCCTCTTCGGCGAGATCTTCTTTCAACGGCGAAAGATCAACCACAAACAGGCGCAGCGAATGCCCCACCTGCGGCGCTGCAAGTCCGATGCCTGCAGCACCCTCCATGGTCTCGAGCATATCGTCGATAAGCTGTTGCAGCGACTCCGAGTTGCCGTCGATGGCCTCCGTCGGAGCGCGCAGCACCTCAGCGCCGTATGTATAGATCGGAAGAACCATGAGTGTTGATTTGCGGATATCAGCCCGCACGGCTTGAGCCCGTGGGATCAGGCCGATCTAGAATGCACCAGCGCCGCCGGCGTTCCGATCGTCGAGATACTGCTGCAGGATGAGCGCCGCTGCGACGCGGTCGGTTGCACCTGCCCGCCCCCGATGCTTCCGCTTGCTCCCTGCCCGAATCAGTTGCTCGCGCGCTGCCCGTGAGCTACCCCGCTCGTCCCACTTGACGATTTCGACGCCGGGCAATGCGGACTGCAACTCGGAAATGTAATCCGCGACGCGGGCCGTCTGTTCATTCTCGCGCTCTTGCTCGTCGAGCGGCCAGCCCACGACAATAGTTTCAATCCCCTCGTCGCGATGCATCGCGACGAGGACATCGACGGCCTCATCCGGAGCAAATGTGCCAACCGGCTGCGCAAAAAGGGCAAGCGGATCTGTCCTGGCAATCCCGACGCGGCGGGTGCCATGATCCACACCCACGAGACGCTTCCGTCCACTCATGGTGCGGCGAATACTGCCTGCTCGCGGCGCCCGACAGGCGCTGCGCTATATGGAAATCTGCCCGTTTTCCCTGCCTTCGGGTCTGTAATCCGCAGAGTCCTCGGGGACCTTGTAGTTCAACTCCACAAGCGGACGCTGGAGCACACTCTTGAGCCGCTTGCTCGGCTTAAAGTGCGTTTTGCGACGACTCGGGATAAACACGGTCTCGTTGGTCTTCGGATTGCGCGCCTTGGGCTTGGCCTTCGTCTTTTTGACTTCGAACACGCCGAAATCACGCAATTCGATTCGAACCTCCGGATCTGCCTCAAGCATCAACTCGCCCAGCGCCTCAACAACGGCACCGACCCAGGGTTCACTCTTGTAAATAGGCTCCTCCATCAACTCCGCCACACGTCTTGCGACATCCTTCTTCGTAAGCGTTTTGGCACTGGTTGCCATGCGGCTGGCCTCCTAGTCTGGTGGAATAGTATCGCCAACGCGAACTGACATGAGTCCGGGAACACGCGACGGGGGCGTCGCAGGTACCACGATGCAGCAAGCCTTGTCCAAGTTGACGGTCTTAAGCCCGGTTGGTGGGATGGTGGATTGAGAACCCGGGCGACCCAAACCGCTGTAAAAATACGTATTTCGCGCCGATCTCCAAATCTTAATGAATACCAGGGAGACCCGTGCGCCTGCGAGACCGAATCAACCGCTTGGCGTCAGCCGCGAGGAGGCGTCTCGTCGCCGACTTCCTCGAATCGATACACCCCGTGCACGCCGGCTACGCGCTTCACGCGCGAGATGAGCCGATGCAGGTGATCAAGGTCGCTGACAAACAGAACGATGGTCCCCTCGAAGATCCCATCTTCTGAATCGACGGTGATCGATCGGATATTTGTCTTCAGGTTCTTCGAGATAACCGTTGTGATGTCGGATATCATGCCGACGCGGTCCTCTCCAATGATGCGCAGGGCCGTCACAAACTGCACATCCTTCTGACGACTCCACTCAACCTGCACGATGCGGTCGGGATTCGTCGCAAGTAGATGCGTGGCGTTCCGACACGAGAAGCGATGAATGCTGATCATGCCGGATTTTGACACAAACCCGAACACATCATCACCAGGGATCGGGTTACAACACGTCGCGTACTTCGTCGTGATATCAGTGTGCAGCTCACCGTCAATCAGCAGCCCCGGTCGGCCCGATTCATGCGCGGACTGCAGGAAGCTTTCGAAGTGATCCTGCCACTTCGGTTCATCTGCGCCCGCACTATCAACGCCGCTCTTCAGAACCTTGACCAGTTCGGTCGGATCAAGCAGCCCGGTCCCGATCTCGTAGAACATCTGCTGCGTGT
>JAUIJQ010000194.1 GCA_030431165.1 Rhodothermia bacterium
AGTCCTTTAGGCAGCTACCAGGCCGAAATGGCCGCCGGGAGCTATTCCACAACCCAGGTGTCACCGGCGTTCAGCAGCGCGTCGAGGTCGCCCACGCCTTTTTTCGCCTTGATTCCTTCAATCTGGACGTACAACTGGTCATCGTACGTGCTCCTGTTGACCTGGTAGAAGACTCCAAATGGCTGCGGCATGTCCGGTTTTTGGAAGAGCCTGCCAACGATTCCTGCCAGCTCACGACTGCTTGAATTGTATGTCAGGCAGTCATCAATGGAGTGATCCGAACCAATTTCAAACGAGACAAGGTTGTAGCCGTCAAGCTTCAAACCACGTTTGCCGTTTGCATACGTCATCGGCTTGCCGTCCTCGATGAACACCACGTTGTCGGGCTTGCTGTCCTTTTCGGTGTATGCGAAAAAGGCGCCGTCATTGAAGATGTTGCAGTTCTGATAGATCTCGACGAACGAGGCCCCAGCGTGGCCGTGAGCAGTACGAAGGATCTCCTTCATGTGCTTCGGATCCCTGTCCATCGTCCGAGCCACGTACGTTGCATCAGCGCCGAGAGCAAGCGTGATCGGATTAAACGGGTGGTCGATCGAGCCGTATGGCGAACTCTTGGTCACCTTGCCTTCTTCGGATGTCGGACTGTACTGACCCTTCGTGAGCCCATAGATCTGGTTATTGAAGAGCAGCAACTGAACGTTGACATTCCGACGCAACAAATGGATAAGGTGGTTGCCGCCAATAGACAGCGAGTCCCCGTCACCCGTTATGATCCACACGTCAAGATCGGGTCTCGCGGCCTTGAGACCTGTCGCGATTGACGGCGCGCGCCCGTGAATCGAGTGCATGCCGTACGTGTTCATGTAGTACGGGAAACGGCTCGAGCAGCCAATCCCGGAAATGAACACCGTCTTCTCGCGCGGGACGCCAAGCTCCGGCATGAGTCGCTGCACGGTTGCGAGAATGGCATAGTCACCACAACCGGGGCACCACCTTACGTCCTGGTCGGTCTCAAAGTCTTTTCGCGTAAGACCAGCCGGTGCGCCGTCGCCACCCGCACCAGGTGGGAGGGTAGGTTTCTTACCCGCCCCCGGCGGCATCGTGGGCTTCCGGCCGGCTCCAGGTGGCATCGTGGGTTTTTTGCCCGACCCGGGCGGCAGCGTAGGCTTTCTCGTTGCGCCCGGCGGCAGCGTCGGCTTTTTCTTGCCTTCGTCCATCGTAGTCGTGGTTAGGCTTCGGAACCACCCATGATCCGCGCAAACTCGGCTTCGAGCTCGGCAGGACCAAAGGGCAGGCCCATGACTTTGTTGTACGCGTGGATCGGCAGCAGGTACCGGTCACGGAGAATCCGGACCAGCTGTCCGTCATTCAGTTCGGGCACCAGCACGTGTTTGAACCGGCTCATGACTTCACCCAGGTCGGATGGAAGCGGCCGGACAAATCGCAGATGTGCGCTGCCAACACGGTGCCCCGCGGCCACTGCACGATCAACAGCGGCTTCAATTGCACCGCGTGTTGAGCCCCAGCCAACGACAAGCAGGTCGCCTTCTTTTGCACCATGCACGTCGATCGGAGGGATCTCGTTAGCAACGCGCTCAACCTTGTCGGCCCGGAGCCTCGTCATGAACTGATGGTTCTCCGGGTCATAAGAGACATTGCCTGTCTCGTGCTGCTTCTCAAGTCCGCCAATACGATGTTCGAGTCCGGCAGTACCCGGCTTCGCCCATGGTCGCGCGAGCGTCTTTTCGTCGCGCACGTACGGCAAGAAAGCATCCTCGCCGTCTACCTTGGCGTTTGGCTTGTCCTGGAACGTGACCGGGAACTCGTTCAGCGCGTTTGGATCGGGTATCCGCCACGGCTCCGAACCGTTGGCCAGGTAGCCGTCAGAAAGGAACAGCACCGGCGTCATGTACTTGACGGCAATCCGGCACGCCTCATACGCTGACTCAAAGCAGTCACCCGGAGTGCTTGCCGCGATAATCGGGCACGGCGCCTCTCCGTTGCGGCCATAATAGGCCTGCAGCAGATCGCTCTGTTCCGTCTTGGTCGGCAAGCCGGTTGACGGGCCGCCGCGCTGCATGTCTACGACGAGAAGCGGAAGCTCCGTCATGATCGCAAGCCCGAGGGCCTCACCCTTGAGGGCAAGGCCGGGTCCGCTGGTCCCGGTCATGCCAAGCGCTCCGCCGAATGAGGCACCTATCGCGGATCCAATGGCCGCGATCTCGTCTTCAGCCTGGAACGTGACGACATCGAAATTCTTGTGACGGCTGAGCTCGTGCAACAAGTCGGATGCCGGGGTGATCGGGTACGAGCCGTAGAACAGCGGCAGCCCGCTGCGCTGCCCGGCCGTAACGAGCCCAAGGGCAAGTGCTTCGACGCCGCGAATCGCCCGGTACTTGCCGGGGCTCAGTTTCGCGGGGCGAATGTCGTACCGCACCAGGAATTCTTCCGTCGTTTCGCCGTAGTAGAAGCCGTAGCGCAATACCGACAGGTTTGCGTCGCGTACCTCGGGCTTCTTGGCGAACTTCCTCGAGATCCATTCTTCGGCGGGCTCGATTGGACGAGAGTACAACCAAAGCGACAGGCCAAGCGCGAGCATGTTCTTGGACCGGTCAATCTCTTTCTGATTGAGGTCGGTGTCTTTGAGCGCTTCGCGCGTAATCGACGTGAGCTTGACCTCGATGACGTTGTACCCTTCGAGGCTGCCGTCGAGTAGCGGGTTGGAGTCCATCCGCGCGAGCTCGAGGTTCCGCTTTTCGAAGGCGTCGGTGTTGACGATGATGCTGCCGCCGCGTCGTACCCGGGCCAGGTTCACTTTGAGGGCCGCCGGGTTCATGGCCACAAGCAGGTCAACGTGGTCTCCCGGTGTACGGATCACGCCCGACCCAAAGTGGAGCTGAAATCCGCTGACCCCGTACGTCGTACCCGCCGGCGCGCGTATTTCCGCCGGGAAGTCGGGCAGGGTTGCGAGGTCGTTCAGCGCATAAGCTGTTGCCAGCGTGAACTGCGCACCCGTTAGCTGCATCCCGTCGCCAGAGTCACCCGCAAAAAGAATGGTGGCCTCGGGGAGCGTTTCGATGGGCTTGGAGGGAGCCTCAGTGCTCATAAGCCGGTCTCGATAGGCAGATGGAAGAAGGTCGCTGCGCCCAAATCTGGCGCCTCCTGCAAATACGTCGGTACAAAGGTACTAACGCCGGACAAATGCGGTACCAACGGCGCGGCGGGCGACCGAGAAGGAACTCCGTTTAGGAAGAAAAAGCAAGACTGATGCTGATGGCCGCCGGCATGACGCGTTGGCCGGAACCGTCCCAAACGCGGCCTCGTTCCACCAAACCGGTCGCGCTTTCCGCGACCAGCGCACCGCAACGACCAAACGATCAACGCTCCGAAGGATCAAACGATCAAACGATCCCAACGACTCGGCATGCTCGCCTACGAAGCAATAACTGATGAGATTAAGGTGTCTGTTCGGCCCGTCTACCTGGACGGTCAGTCAGACATTCTCGCGCAGCGTTTCGTGTTCGCCTACTTCATCCGCATCGAGAACCAGGGATTGTCGGATGTCCAGCTTCTTCGACGACACTGGTTCATTACGGACGACACCGGCCGTGCGCACGAAGTCGAAGGGGAGGGCGTGATCGGCAAGCAACCGGTCATCGCACCGGGAGAACACCACGAATACAATTCATACACGGTCCTCGAGACGTTCGAGGGCAACATGCGCGGCACCTACCTCATGGAGCGCGCCGACGGTCAGCGGTTTCGCGTGGAGATTCCGCGATTTGACCTGCGGGCCGCGGCCAACTAGCACCACCGAAGTCTTGGATCCCAACCTACATCAGAAGCAGGGCGTGAATCACCTCAACCGCGTCCTGAACTACTATCCCTTTGTCGCCGAAGACGGCCGCGCGACCGTTCACCTTACGCCCGAAGACTGGCACGTGGTCGCCGACACGCTGTTTGCAATGGACACGCCGCGTGAGTTGCTTCCCGATGCGATCAAGGAGTACCGGCTCGCGGGCGAGAACGCCATCATTGAACTGGAGACAGAGGATTGCTTAATTGCGGTCGAAGCCTACTGACCGCATGCGCGCATACCTGGATTACCTGAAGGACATCCTCGACAACGGCGTCGACAAAACTGACCGGACCGGCACCGGCACGCGGAGCGTGTTCGGACGCCAGATGCGTTTCGACCTGTCAGATGGATTTCCTCTCGTCACCACGAAGAAGCTGCACCTGCGCAGCATCATCCACGAGCTGCTCTGGTTCCTCTCGGGCGACACAAACGTTGCTTACCTGAAAGACAACGGCGTGACGATCTGGGACGAGTGGGCCGATGAGCAGGGCGATCTCGGTCCCGTGTACGGGAAACAGTGGCGCCGGTGGGAGGGGGCAGACGGTACGGTCGTTGATCAAATGCAGAACGCATTGGATCTCATCCGAAACAACCCGGATTCACGTCGGATTATCGTAAACGCGTGGAAGGTGGACGAGCTGCCAGACATGGCGCTTCCTCCGTGCCATCTCCTGTTTCAGTTCTACGTTGCGAACGGGCGACTGTCGTGTCAGCTCTACCAACGCAGTGTTGATTCCTTTCTCGGATTGCCGTTTAACATCGCCTCGTATGCGCTGCTCACGTACATGGTTGCCGAGCAGTGTGATCTCGATCCCGGCGAGTTCGTCTGGACCGGCGGAGATTGTCATATCTACGACAATCATCGTGATCAGGTGGATCTGCAGCTATCGCGCGAGCCCCGGCCGCTTCCGAAACTGGTCATCCGTCGTCGCCCTGACTCGCTTTTTGCGTACCGGTTCGACGATTTTGAGATAGCGGACTACGATCCCCATCCGCACATCAAAGGAGTCGTCGCGGTTTAGTCTAATGAGCGTCAAGCAGGACATCGCCTTGATTGCGGCCGTGGCCGAAGGAAATCGCGTCATCGGTAACGGACTCGAGTTGCCTTGGCACATTCCCGAGGACCTGAAGCGCTTCAAGCGGCTGACCCTTGGGAAACCGCTTCTCATGGGGCGTGTCACGTACGAGTCCATCATCCACCAGTTTGGTCGGCCGCTGGGTGACAGGCGAACCGTTGTGTTGTCTTCGCGTCCGGCCGAGGGTGTGCTCAAAGGTGTCGAGACGTACAAGACGGTTGACGACGCCATGGCGGCGCTTGACGACGAACCACTGGTCTACATCGGGGGCGGCGCGACGATCTACGAGCACTTCCTTCCGCGCGCGACGGTTCTCGAACTGACGATCGTCGAAGGCTCATACGAAGGCGACACTTTCTTTCCGCCGTACGAACATCTCATCGACGATGTGTTCGAGGAGGTGATGGAGACGCGCCACCCGGGCTTCCGGTTCGTCACGTATCGTCGCATCGCCGGCTGATGCGGCAGATGGCGCCGGTGACTAAAGCGTTTGCAGGTATGCGATGATCGCCTGTATGTCTGCGTCGCTCAGCTCCGTACTGTTCCAGGCGGGCATGTAGGCGGTGCGGTTCCAGTAGCGGTCCCCGCCATTCCCTGATCGCACTGCGGTCACAAACGCCTGGGCGTCGCTCAGCGTCGCCGACAGGTCAGACTCCGCAGATCCGCCGCGGCCGGTGACGCCGTGGCAGTTTGCACAGTACGTCGCGTACAGTGCTCCGCCATCGGTTGGTTTGTCAAACGCAGCGAGGAAGTCGAGCAGCTCGTTGAGCTGGGCATCCGAAAGATGGAGCGTTTTGTACGCCGGCATCGTCGAGGGGAACTGGATCCCCGGCCTGCCTTCGCGGATGATATACTCAGCGTAGTCGCGCACCGGTTGGCGCAGCGGATACCCCCGCTCGGTCCCTTCGGCCTGAAAGCCGTGGCAACCCGCACACCGGAATGTGTAGTACTCCGTTCCAGAATACGCGGACATGTCGGCCAGCCCCGCGATGTACCCCGCCAGTGAGTCGAGGGCGGTATTGCTCAGGCGCCCGATCGAGATATCCGGCATGAGGCCGCGACCAACACGCACCACGTCTGAAACGGCAAGATGGCCCTGAATGCTGCTTGGGAACAGCGCACCGCCGGCGCCTCCGGCTCCGTGACAGCCTTCACAGAACCGCTGAAAGTTCGTGGCCGGGTCGTCAGATGGTGGTGGCCCCGACGCATCGAGGAAAAGCTCTAGCGATACGACCTGGCTGTCTGAAAGGATGGGGAACGCAGGCATCGCGCTTCCCCCGTTCAGGATGATGTCGCCGGGGTCGTCGGAACGCCAAATTGGAGAGGGCCAAATCAGGGTGCCTTCAGCCTCACCGCCGTGGCACCGCTCACAATTGGCCGCGTAGAGTGCGGCACCCTTGTCAACGGACGGAGGGGAGTTGTCGATGTAACCCGAGCCGGCGTCGTCAAGCGGCGATGGACCCGGATTGGGGTCGATAAACTCGCAGCCGGCAACGAAGCCCAGGCTGGAGACGACGG
>JAUIJQ010000195.1 GCA_030431165.1 Rhodothermia bacterium
GGAAGATCGAATTGATCTCGGTACCCAGGTCTGCGCGCGACGAAAAAAGCGGTACGAGGGCGCGCAGACTTGACTGCAGCCGCGCCATGTAGAGCGCGGCGCCGAGTCCTTTGCCGGCAACATCCCCTATCGCGACGCCCAGCGTGTCGTCATCCACAACGATGTAGTCAACAAGGTCCCCGCCGACCTGATTCGCCGATCGGGTGTACAGCCAGACTTCCCAGCCTTCGAGCGTCGGGTTGCTCATGGGCATGAGCGCGGCCTGCACCGTTCGGCCGGATTCGAGCTCGCCCTCAGCCAGGAGCTTGTCCTTGAGTTCGAGCATGAGAATCAGAAACAGATCCAGAAAGCCGAGCACCATTGACCATCCGGGCCCGCCGATGCCGTTGACGAAGAGAATAAAGGCCACGAGGAGCATCACGCGGCGACCCGGCGTCAGGCGCTGAATGCTGTTCTTGAGCATCCAGACGCTGACGTGAAACCAGCGCTTCGACGGATGGATGGTCGAGAATTCTGCACGATCCTGGTCATCGACATAGAATCGGTACACATCCCGGAGGTCCTTCTCGATTGAGCGCCGCAGGTCCCCCCGGCCGAGATCCTCCATGAAAGTGCGATGCAACGGGACAGAGCGCTCGTCTGTAGCGGTCCTGGACCCGTGCGGCTCCGCGTGAGAATCCGAACGTTCCGGGTGGTTTGATTCCGATTTACCCATTTACCAGTTTTTCTGCCCGTCCAGGTTCAAACACAGTCTCCAGTGTACGGTGACTCGACGATGAGTTGCACACTCGAGCGCAAGATGACCGACGAGACGACACGCGAGAAGGCCTACAAGATGACAAACGAGAAGACTACCGGCTCAACAAAGTAGTCCGACCCGTCCAGCCTGTATCCACCGCGAACGCCCAGTCTGAACGGCACGGGAATCGACAAGGCGTAGAACTCAACAAAGAGCTCCGCCCCCGCAGAACGGAAGTCACCCGATTCAGAGAAGGACGAATTGGCACGGGACGCAATTGTGTGGTCGTAGAAAGCAGCCGCCAGCAGACGCGGCACGTACAGCCAGTTGCCGATCGAAAGGTCCGGATAAGCCAGCGGAAAAGCGTACTCACCGGTCAGACGAAGCAGGTTGTCGGCGTAGCGATAATCGAACCCGCGAGAATACCTGAGAATACTGCTGTAGCGATAGTTGTCCGGCCGCTCGAGCTCGGCCTCTGCGGCAACTCGGATCCTGTGCTGCCGGCCCAACCCACGCGTAACGATCACCGCCGACCCGTACAGTTTCTGACTTCCAAAATCGCTGCGCCCCGTGGTTGATTGCGCCGCAACGACAAGACTCTGGAGGCTGGGCGGATTAAAATCCGAGTACGCAGACGCCTGCCTCCTGCTTATCGAGAGCGATGCACCAACCGAAGCCAGGTGCCCGTTACCCTGCTCCAGAAAAGGCACAAACGAACGATCGCGCACCCGAAACCAGGAACCAACCCCGGATATCTGAATCCCCGTGGTGTGCAGGCCCCGGCGAAAGACTAGCGGTACGGCCATCCGAAGACTCATTCCGGTTTCATCCCAGGCATACGACCGGGTCTCGCCCATGCTGTCTGAGAAGGAGCTTGTTCGCCCGCCGTGACGCGCTGAAGCCGACAAAACGGGCAGGAACCCCGAGTAGGTTGTTGACGCCAACCCAAGCAGGGTGTTTTCGCGCCGATCGTAGAGAGCGGCCAGTTGCGTAGAGAAGGTGCGTAACAAATTGTCTGACCGCAGCGCCAACGATGCCCTGTGTTCGTCAAAAGCCGGCACCCACGAATGAAAAGCAAAAGCACCTGCAACACGCCGGTACGAGCGCACACGGTAAGGCGTTTCAGGCCGCGTCGCGCCCGGCTCGAGGACTTCAGCCGGTTCCTGCTCGACGACCGGATCAAAGTACTCGGCGCGATCCGTCGATTCGCTGACAACGACCCACTGCGTCCGATCGATCTTGACGTCAACGACATCAAACCCGTCGACGGTATAATCGCTGAACGCCAGTCGCTGTCCGTCGGGAGACACGTTGGGGTAGTAGGCTCCCAGCGGTCGACTTACGACGCGGTAGACCGTACCATCCGAGAGGTCGGCCGCAAAGATGTTGTCTATTCCCGACTGGTCTGAAACGAAGTAGACGACGTCGTCCCCCGCCTCAATGCCCCACACATTGTCGAACGTCGGCCCATATACCGGCGTCCAGTTGTACGAGCCAAGATCTAGACGTGTAATCTGCTTCCCGTGTTCGTCCTGCACAACGGCGAACAGTGCCGTGCCATCGCGCGACCACGTGACTTCGGAGACGAAGCGCCCGTCAGGCGACTCAACAGAAAACAACTCTGCGCCCGTTGTCGCATCTAATACAACGAGTCCGGTTGAGCCGTCCAACGCGTGGACAACAGCCGCGACCTGTGTCCCATCCGGAGAGATCGACGGCACGAACAAACGCGAGCGTCGTGTCAATGCTGTTGTACGTCGACTATTGATGTCCTGACGCATGATTACTGCGTAGCCGAGGCTGCTGAACCGTGGGTGGGTTCGCTCCTGACTCCAGACAACAAACTCGGCGTTAGCGTCAAAGCCACGGAAGTAGAGTGCCCGATCAACCGCCCGAAGCCGAACATTGCGACGACCCCGCTCGAGCAGAACAAGGTCAGCGGCTTCGCGCAGTCCGGACTGGACCGCTACAAGTGTCGAGTCGCTCACGTACACGGGGTGGGCGAAGTTCGTCCAGCGCCGCCTCACACCGTCATTGATCCGACCTGTTGCGGTGTAGGTGAGGCCCTCGCGGCGCTGTCGCCAGAACAGATCCAACTCGGCCATCGCATCGCGATGCAGCCTGAAGAGTCCGCGACCTGTTGTTCGTTTTACCGAAATAGGAAACATCAGCGGTACATACGACCACGACGCGGACCTGCTGATGATGTCACGCCATGCCGAAGCGCCATATCGGCGCCGAACGTGCGTCGTCATGAGGTATCCATACGGGTAGTGGCCGGGCACAAAATCGCGGTAGGATCGAAATCTGCTTTTTGCGTAGTTGTAGCTTCGACCCTCAAGCAGGAGCGCGCGGAAGTGCATATCGAACGCCGGCGTGCGACCGCGGCCGGCGACCGTGTGCGCCGTCTCAATGCCTACGGCATCTCCTTCCCAGAACCATAGCGGTACGGCGTACGAAACAGAGGCGCCAAGGCCGTAGTCGCCAAAGACGATACGGGCAAGTCGCGACATCCCGCGGTTCATCCGGGCAAACTGCGCGACGTGCCGGTACTCGTGTACCGCGAGCAGGTCGAGCCAGTTGCCGGCCGCAAGCAGCGACTGGTTGCCGGGGAAGAGTGGCGTAGTCTCCCATACGGTACGGCGCGGGCCGAGTGCGACGTATCCGTTTGCGACCACACTCCGGTTGTTCAGGAGCACCGGGATGCGTGCCGGCTGCACGCCGAGGGTTGCCGATGCCGGTTCATAAACGGCCTCAAGGGTAGCGGCCACGCGTTGCGCGTCGTCGTGTAGTTCGCGTGGAAAGACAACGCGGAAGTGCGGCGCGTCGAGTTCCATCCAGTCGATGCTCGGCGGATATTGCTGCGCCCCCGCCCGTTCAGCAACGGTCGGCAGGATCCAGGCAGCAAGCAGGATCAGTATCGTGCACTTCTTGGGAAGCAGACCTAGCGGTAAGCAAGCCGGTAGTGGATCCGGCTTTTGATGCGGGAATAATTGCGACCAACAAAAAGGCGAGCGCCGCGACGGTACCCATCCCATCGCCTCGCAGTCTCGGAAAACACGTCAACGCCCGTAAGCTCATAGAGTGCCCACAACAGGGTGACGTGGTATGCATGGTACTCATTGCTGGCAACGCGGCGCCTGAGATCGTACGCGCTCCAGTACCCAAGTTCGTATCGAAACAGGTTGGCGGACAGTGACTCGACCGCCGCATCGAACAGTGAACGCGCGTCGTCGCCACCGTCGGTCGCTGCTGGACTCGTCGCGAGGTCGTACAACCCGAAGAGCGCGGTGATCAGGCCGTTGAGCACGACGTCTGCGGAAGACCTTGGATACTCCTCAAACGCAACTCGCCCATCCGGGAATTGCGCTCGAACGCCGCCCTGACCTGAATCAATTGTAAAGGGCACCATCGCGCGCTCAGCAGCATCGACGTAGCGTAGGTCGCCGCGGAGAGCGCCGATACGGGTCAGTAGCGACATCGCCCTACCCTGGCCAAGCGCAGAAATCCACGGTACCTCAAGCCCTGGGACGGCCATGTGGTATTGAAACAGGAGCGCATCACCCGATCTGGTGCCGTGCTCGATCAACCAGTCGGCCATCAGCTGCGCCTGATCGGCCGCGGCCGCGTCGCCCGTGCGGAGGTAGAGTCCTAGCTGGTACAAGCCATAGTGGGCAACAAACGTGGGGTTGTAGTGCAGCCCATCGGCATATCGATACCGTGGGATGCCCGCATCATCAAAATCGAGCTCGTCGTACATCCCTATCCGAACGTCGCGCTGCCCGAGGTCGATATGGTACGCCCTCAACATCCGTCACGCTCACCTTCAACCACGTGACCGGCTTCCCGCAGCGACCTGACGGCTACCTCTCGGTGGCCCTGCTTGACCAGAACATAGTCAGTACCAAAGGTCGAAAGCGCGTAGACGGATACTCCCGCGGCAGCCAGTGGCCCGACGATTGATGCGAGTACACCGATTTCTGTAAACGCAAACGGACCGGCCGCGCGAAGAACAATCCAGTCCTTTTCAACTTCTGAGATGCCGGATGGGATGTCTCCGTCGCTGCACACGACCGTCCATTCGCCGCTTTCACACGTAACAGCAAAGAACTCCGTGTCAACCACTGCCGGCAACCCCTGGCAGCGGCAAACGGCATACGACCCCGGGAGAATCGACAACGTGATCGACCGCCCCGTCACGTTGCTCGTCGCGTGACTTGCGGCGCTCTCCGCGGCGTTGCGCGCCGTGTCGTTCCTTGCGTTGCTGGCTGCGTCGCCGGCCGCACTACTGGCTGCGTCGCTCGCTGCGTTGATCACTGCGTTCGGGAGCGTTAAGAACTGTGCCGTCGATGGCTCTCTCTTATCGATACTGCGTCCAGCGCCCGTTGGAGCCGGACCGGAAGGCGAGCAATATACGACGGTGCGCACCGAGTCAGTGACACCTGAAACGCATCAAAGGACGAGCTGCCTGTGGAACACCAGGCTCTTTTCCTGTCGGAAGTACGGCGTACCAAACGTGACGGTACCATCGACGAGGCGACTGTACGGCAACACAAATGCACGAGACTCGCCCCTGTTCTCGAGCAGCACGGAAATCGCGTCACTTCTACCAGCGCCACCTTTGACGGGAGCGATGACGTCGGTACACACCGCGGTTGACCTGAACGTACCCGTCCGCACGCCGGTTACGAGCTTGCCCACGGTGCGATCAACCGCACCAGACGTAGTCAACTCCGGCTCAATTGCGAGGACTCCTGTCAACTGCCCGTTGGACTTGACGGCCGTCCCAAAGGGCACAAACGTGTCGTCGTGTCGCAGCAGTTCTTCCGCAATTGTAACGGCGAGCGACAGCATACGATCAAAGTCGCGGTCACCTGTTTCGAAGTAGCGAACAACCTCAGGCTCGTCGGGTCCGCTTGAACTACGACAACTGGAGCCAATCGCAAGGACGCTCAGCGCGAACAGGACGACCAGTCGTCCGGACCAATCGGTGTGGAGTCGTCTTGTTCGAGGTACGTCCATGCGTCGTAACAATGGAAACCGGGGATGCAGAAGAGAACGAAGAAATGCTTTCGATTTGCGAGTCCTTTTCTATCGTCCCCGGGGTCATCCGGCGTCTGCGTTTAGCTGTGGCTGTCGAAACCACTTGGCGGTGCGGCGAAGGCGTTTCGGGGAAAAACCGGAGCTTCGGGCGACAAAAAAGCGCCTTCAACAAAACTTTTTTTTGGTGCTTCGCGGCCTTTCGATCTCACCCATTTCGATGAGAGTACAAGCCGACTGTGCGCGGGTGTTGCGGATACTTACGGAGCACTACACGCGTTGGCTTCGTCGGCGTT
This sequence comes from Rhodothermia bacterium, assembly GCA_030431165.1. GTDB lineage: Bacteria > Bacteroidota > Rhodothermia > Rhodothermales > JABDKH01 > JANQRN01. The sequence continues at coordinate 6,076 of JAUIJQ010000195.1, forward strand.
AGTCACTTCAACGCGGCAACATTTTTCCACGGACGCAGGACTGCACATTCGTCTTCCCGCTACAGTGCATCCGTTCGTCGCAATCATGTTTACACGAAACCGTCGGCACTTACGCTTGCTGCAAACTGTTGCGTACCAAACACAAAGGAGTTGGCGTTACGGTCACTGCGAGTTGCAACTGCATCGCCGATTTAAGAAAAAAGCCGATTGGTACGACTATTGGTTTTGCTCGCAGGTAGACCTCGTGTCGTATCACGAGTAGTTCGTTGAAACAGATTGCATTGTGCAGACCGACAGGTGTTCGTCGCGTTGTGCGAGGATGGTTGGAGCCGCCGACATTGCGAGTAAGTTGCGAAGTCGGTGCGCGTGTAGGACG
>JAUIJQ010000196.1 GCA_030431165.1 Rhodothermia bacterium
TCTGGACCCACGTGTCGGACCTGCAGTGCACTGTTCTCACCGTCTACACCTGGAGGTCTCATGCGCGTTGATGCAGGTAAATCACTGACGGATCCCAATCACAACTGGCGCGATGCGTTTGCCAGATCCCGACGCATCCAGCACATGCAGCGCGAGGAAATAGAGGCCGGATGGTACACGCGGCAGCTCAATTGCCACGTCTTCGGCGTCTGAAGATAACGTTTGCTCTCCCACCGTTCCGATGTGACGCCCCAGTACGTCAATCAAATCGAGCCGAACCCGTTGCCCCGGATACCCGGTCACCGCAACGTTGACCCAAGCGCCCGCCGGGTTTGGCCATACGGACTGAATACCCGTCTGATGCGACGCCTGATCGGCCGCGACCAACGTGCTCGTCACCGGTCGGCCGTTTCCGTAGTAGACCCAGTGGAGCGTTGTGTCAGCAGACGGCAGTGTAAATGCCCGCACGTCTTGCAGGGACTCGCAGTTCGACAGCCCGACGCAGAACGAATACGCCAGTGACTCGCCAACCTGCGACACAGGGAGGTGGACAGCCGAAGAAAACAGGTCATATCCCGGCGATCCCGGTTCATCGCTTTCCCGTATAAGAACAACACCGGGCGCGGCCAGCGGACCGTCATCGGCTGAATTCGCTACAACGAACGGGGCTTGACCAACGTATCCCTGCGCATTTGCGACGTCAGTTTTCATGTAGACTCTGAACAACACGGCAACCGAATCAGTCCGTTCCTGCCACGGTCGCCACGCGTAGGGCTTGAGGCCACCATCCGCATTGAAGAAACGAACAGGCAGCGTACTGTCGGCGTCGACTTGCAGGAAGGAATCACCGGTTTCGTTTGTACCCGGCTCACCAATGTCCCATCCGAAATTCAAACCAAGTGCCTCGGCTGCTTGCGACCAGAACTTGAACTGCAGTGCACGACCGCGGGGGGCGAGGACCGCAAGTTCGTGGTAGTCACCGCCTTTGTGAGTCAGCGCCAAACGGGCATTGTCGGCCCAACCAAGCGTACGCCCATCCGTCAGGACAAATGGCGCGAAGCCATCAACGGCACCGCGTGCAGCCAGAAACGAGTCGCCGCGAAGCGTATCCGGAATGGTCGACACGTTAAGCCGCAGTGTGACATGGCTGTAGCGATCTGCGCATGGCCGCGCCACGGTCAGTGAGTCCAGCCCCGGAAGGGCAACACCGGCGCCATCAAACAGGGCCATGTTTTCCCACGGAGACGAAAACGCAGACGCGATGTGCTCCGGCTCCCAATAGATCAGCGCACTGCCATATTCGGTGCACCCAACGACGGAGGCGGCGTCTGCGAGAAACTCTGCCTGACCGACCGGTGTGGGTTCGTACAAGGTCAGCTCCGGATCCACCTCGCCAACAAGATTAGTCTCGGCATCCAAACCATCGAGCGTCCAGGGGAATGCCGTTTCGACGACGAGTATCTCTTTGCCGTATCGCTCGCCGAGTGTTTCGAGGGTGTACTGGAAACGATCGATGCCGCCATGCCAGAACGGGTAGTATGACAATCCGATTGCGTCGAACTCCACGCCCTGCGCTGCCAGGTTGTCGTAGAACCAGATGCCGGCGCGCACGTCAGCGCCGCGGTCGATGTGCACGACCACCGCAATCGAATCAGGACCCGCACCGTCGCGAACGCCGCTGATCCCTGCGCGCAGCAGCGTTGCAAACTGATCCCATTGGGCCGGGGTATCAAACGAACCGCCGACGCGTCCGTCCGGCCACAGCATCCCCGAAGTGATCTCGTTACCCACCTGCACGTACTCTGGCAAGAGACCCTCGGCACGCAAAAGCTCAACGGTGTTTCGTGAGTAGGTGTACACCGAATCAACGAGCGCGTCAAACGGAATCCCCACCCAGGCGGCCGGCTTGAACTGTTTTGACGGATCTGCCCACGAGTCTGAGTAGTGCAGGTCCAGTATCCAGTCGAGCCCTTCATCTACGATGCGGCGAGCAAGCGTCAGCGTCGTATCGATTCCGTTATACCCGTCGGCGGGCGTGTGCCAGAGCCTAAGCCGCATGAGGCTGTGCCCGGCGTCGCGAAAGATCTGAAGCGCGTCGCCCGCGAAGCCGTCATGGCTGAATACCACGCCTGCATCTTCGACACGCTGCAGAAAAGACACGTCACCGCCAACCTGTATGGAGTCGAATGCCGCAGGTTGCTGCGCGTACGCTGTCTTTGTTGTCCCTGCGGCGCCCGTTGCGCCGACAAGGAAAACCACAAACAGGCGTACGGCACAAACACCGCGACGTACATGATGGGCACCAAATCTCATGGTTGCGGTCCGCCTACCTCAATTCTTTCCGGATAACCAACTTTAGTGCCGACCATGTTTCGTCGACCGCACACACCTTGACATCGACGAGGCCCAGCGGAAGAGCCTCAGCGCGTACAACATCTTCGGTAACGTCAGTTGGAACACGGGACGCCTTCTTGGGCCATGAAACCCAGATCGCACCGTCGCGCCGTATGTCCTTCATTGCTCGCGGCAGGACACCAGCAAGCTCCGCCCGTGCACGAGTAAAGAGATGCCACACGTCCACATCCTTACGCAGGCGCGACGAGATCTGCACCGCTTCAGGCAACGGAGCCAGGAGCGCCTCATAATTGTCGGGCGCGTTCTGCACCTTGACGCGGCTACCCTCCCGAATGCCGAGCTTCTTCGCCAGCGGCGTACCTGAATAACCGCTCATGATGGGCCGATTTCGTCCGTGTGCTGTGATTGTGCCGCTGACGGGTACGCTGACCGTGGATGTACGTTCACCGCCCGGCCATGTCAGTCTACCGATTACTCGTTGAGTCCGCCCGCAGGCTATCCGTATGGTCTGGCACACTAGTCCGCTTGACCGCACAGTACACCCGCGCCATGAACAAGAATACGACTCATCCGGTGCTCGCCGCACTCTGCATTGCCATTGCCGCTTCGCTCGCGCCTGTCACCTCCGCTACCGGCCAGATCGCTCGCGTACTGACGCTCGCTGATTCGCTCGTCGGCGGTGTTGGCGGCGTCGCTGTGGACGCCATGGGCAACGTCTATTCCGCCGACTTCATGGACACAGTCTGGCGGATTCGTCCTGACGGTCGCGTGTCGAAATACGCAACCGGATTCTACGGAGCATCCGGCAATGCCATTGACGCGATGGGCATCCTGTACCAGTCCAATTTCTTCGGCCACTACATCTCACGCGTTGATCGCGACGGCAGCCACGAAGTCTGGGTCAGCGAAGGGCTGAACGGACCGGTGGGGGTAGCCGTAAAATCTGATGGCACGCTGTTCGTAAACAACTGCCCGTCAAACACTGTGGCACGCGTTGGCCCGGATCGTGTGGCAGTCACGTTTGCATCGGGCGATCTCTTCAATTGTCCGAACGGGATCACGGTCGGCCCGGACGACGCGCTGTACGTTGTGAATTTCAGTGACGGCCGGATGATCCGCATCGACGACGAAGGGAACGCGACGCTGTTCGCGACAATTCCGGGCGGTGGCAACGGCCACGTTGCTGTTGCGCGTGGCGATTTCTACGTCACCGCGTTTCAGACCAACCGAATCTACAAGGTCAGTGTTAACGGGGAGGTGACCCACGTCGCCGGGACCGGCGCCTTTGGCGAGATTGACGGTGCCCCCGATACATCCGCCTTCATCTTCCCGAACGGCATCGGTGCAAATCCGCGTCAGCAGGACCGTCTTTTTGTGAACGACTACATCAACCGGACGCCGCCTGGCGTTGATGTGCCGCCCGTCCCACTAGCCAACATCCGAATGCTGAAACTCGAATCTATCTCGGATCGCCTGACTGCGGCGTTGCGTCGCGGCGGCGTCGCTGAAATGGAGTCCGCGTATCGCGGGTACAAGACCGATGCGGGGACCGCTTCGATCTTTACGGAGCGCGAGGTCAATGCCATGGGTTACGCGCTCATGAACCAGGGGCTGCTCGACGCGGCTGTGCGTTTGTTTGAGCTCAATGCCGAGTCGTACCCTTCTTCGTTCAACGTCTGGGACAGCCTCGCTGAATCGTACATGAACCGAGGAGAAGACGCCAAAGCGATTGAGCACTACGAAAAGTCGCTCGCCATCAATCCGGCGAATCAGAATGCGCACGATATGATTGCCAAAATCCGCAACAACTAGGCGGTGTAACGGTAGAGGCCTCATGCCTGCTACTGAAAGAGACACCATAGAGGGAGAGCGTTTTCGCTTCGGGTGGGCTGCGGTCGCCGGTGGCTGGTTTGGCTTTTTTCTGCTCTGGACGTTCTTCATCCTCGGATGGGGCCAGGGCAACGTGCCTGTAGCAGGAGCGATGCTGTCGGCGTTGATCGCAACGATCCCTGCCGCAGCACTCGGGCAAGTGGTGTGGAAGCTCACCGGCCGTGTACCGCTACACCAGACTGCGCCGTTACGACTCACCGCGATCCATGGTGTCGCCCTCGTCGCGTTCGCTGTTTCGTGGACTGTTGTTGGTCCCGTTCTGGGCGTCTTGATCGATGGCGGTTCGCTTGCTGAGATCGAGTGGGACATCCAGACAAACGTGTGGCGCCTCTTTATGGGTGTGCTGTTGTATGCGATTGTGGCCGGCACCTCGTATACAGCCCGCGTCAGCCGGCGCCTTCGCGACCAACAACGGGTTGCCGCCCGCGCCGAGGCTCTCGCCGCCGAGGCTAACCTTGCGGCTATGCGGTCACAACTGCAACCGCACTTCCTCTTCAACGCGCTGCACTCCATCGCGACACTCATCGAAACGGATGCAGAGCGCGCAGCCGACGCAATGGAACTGCTTGGCGACCTCCTGCGCTACACCATCCGCGACCGCAGTTCCGATCGCGTTGCGTTATCCGAGGAGTGGCAATTTGTATCGGATTACGTGGCACTACAGCAGCTTCGCTTCGGAAGCCGCGTTACGACCAACATGCGCATGGCGCCCGAGGCGGCCACCGTGCTCGTCCCTCCATTTGTGTTGCAGCCACTTGTCGAAAACGCGTTTGTACACGGCATGGACGCAGCCACGCAGGACGGGGTGATTACCATCGACGTCCGTCTTGACGGGACCGCGCTCACAATGGTGGTCGAAGACAACGGCGCGGGCGCAGCACAGAACGCGTCTATTGGCGACTCAAAAACAGGCGGTACCGGCCTCTCCAACCTGACACAGCGACTTGCATCGATGTATGGGGATTCGGCACACCTTACTGTCACACCTCGGCCGGGGGGCGGTACGACGGCGCGGGTTAGCATCGAGGAACAGGGATGACACCACGCTCGGTTGTGATTGCGGATGACGAACCCCTCGCACTCGAAGGTCTTTCACGACTCGTCGCTCGCGACGCAAGACTGGTTCTACTCGCGTCTGCAACCAACGGACCCGACGCGATCCGGCAGATTGATACGCGGAAGCCTGACCTCGTATTTCTCGACATCAAGATGCCGGGCGCAACCGGTATTGAGGTTGCACGTCGCATCAATCACCGGCCGGCAATCGTCTTTACCACGGCCTACGACGACTACGCGGTAACCGCTTTTGAACTTCAGGCGCTCGACTACTTGCTGAAGCCGTTTGGTCGGCGCCGGTTTCAGCGTGCGGTCGACCGCATTTTCGACACCGGTTTCGCGTCAGGTGGAGCACATCTCAAAGTTGCCGATCCCGTGCACCGTGACGAGCCCCTGTCACGCATCCTCGTGCGGGAGCAGCAGCGAACGCGAAGCATACCGGTCAACGCGATCATTCGCATTGACGCAGCGGATGACTATGTGCGCGTCGTCTCCGATGGTGGCTCGCCGGCGCTGGTTGCGGTGCGCATGAAACAGCTCGAAGGGCTGCTCGACACGAGCAGGTTCGTGCGGGTTCACCGCAGCACAGTCGTTCAGGTCGATCGTGTTGATCAGATCGTTGATATCGGAAACGGCCGGCGCGAGCTCATTCTAAGCGATGGCTCCCGCTGCCATGCAAGCCGCGCCGGGGCAGCGCGTCTCGCTGACGCAATGCAACGGTTTGACCCGCGTCACCCGTCCAATCGCGAACGCACTTAACGCGCGTGACTCGCTGCCTGGTCGCTTACCCAGCTAATGATCGCCTCGAACCTCGCGTTGTCCAGCGCGTGAACGCCGCCTGACCGGACATGCGTTACCGACCCAGCCGCATCAGCGAGAAGCGTGTCTGCGTCAACCGAGTATGGATCGTACTGTGCCGACACAACCAGCAGCGGCCGCGGCTCAATGGCGCGAATCAGATCCGCCGTCTCGCACAGGCCGCTCAACCCCGGCACAACCTCAAACATGTTGACGCCAGTACCGTTGATTCGGCGAGTCGCCAAGCTCGCCGTTGCGCCGCTGACACACGCAAAGTCGCAACGGCAGTCGAGGGCAGCGAGGTACAGCGCGACGAGTCCGCCAAATGAATGTCCGGCCACGCCGATTGG
>JAUIJQ010000197.1 GCA_030431165.1 Rhodothermia bacterium
ACGCGGTTTGGCCGCTCGTTGCAGCGGCGGCTATCGCCATCGGGTCAAAATTCATGCTGCGCTTTGGCGGTAAGCATGTTTTCAATCCGGCGAACATCGCCATTGTCTCAATGGTTCTTTTAACGGACGCCGCATGGACGACGCCGCATGGATGACGCCGCATGGATGACGCTGCGTGACGACACTGCCACCCGAAACTCGCTCGAAGGCCTTTGTAACATTCCTGTACGCCGGTACGTTTCCACACAGAATACGTCATAATGGGCACCTCCGGCGCTGATATGACAATCGTTTTCCTACGCTCCGCGCCAGACAGTGTTACACGCGCTTGACTCCGACCGAGTTCAATATCGCCGTTCGTGATCACCGGGACAGGGTATTCGGGTTTGCGATCCACTTCCTGGGCAACCGCGCTGATGCGGAGGATGTCACCCAGGACGTCTTTGTGCGTCTGTGGCGAAAAAGATCAGCGGTGGATGCCACCACCGTCCAGCCCTGGCTGCTTCGCGTTGCGCGCAATGCGTGCGTCGATCGCTATCGGCACCTCAGGGTCCATCGCAACGTGGTTTCGGAAACGGATGTCGAAACGGTGGTCTCCACCTCGGAATCAGTTTCGCCGGACCGCTGGACAGAACAACGCTTGTTTGAAGAGAGACTCGCGGCGGCACTCGACGAGTTGCAGGAGCCGCACAAATCAATTGTCATTCTCCGCGAAATGCAGGGACTGCGGTACGAAGAAATCTGTCAGGCGCTTGACCTGCCGATGTCGACGGTCAAGGTCTACCTGCATCGCGGGCGACGCGCTTTGCGTCAGAAACTAACCGGTGTATACGATGGCCACCTCGTTTGAACATCCGCACGATGCGGCGTGGTTTGATCTCCGGATTGAATCGTACATCGACGGAGAATTGCCCGAAGCAGAGCGGGCACTGTTCGCTGAACGGCTGCTGCACGATGCTGAGCTGCGACGTCAGGTTGCCCTGGCTGAACGTGTAAGCCTGTCGCTGGCTGCGGTCGAGCGCCCGCTGTGCTCAGAAGAAATGGTTGCACGCGTTGAGGCGATCTCGCAGGGTGTATCAGGCAGCGGCTCGGGCATGCGGATACTGTCGCAACGCTCGCCGCGTGTGACTCCGCTACGACTTTTGCGATGGCCGGTGGGCATCGCCGCATGTGCGGCGTTGTCACTTATGGTCATTCGCGGGATCGGTGGCTTTCCAGAAACCACTGACACGGTTCTTGACCCCGCTTCTGAAACCTACACGCAGGCAGAGATCGACGCGGCACTCGTTGAAGCGAAGTTCGCCCTCGCCGTGGTTAGTGACGCGGGGCGCCATGCCGGGACAACCGTGCGCGAGGCGGTGATCCAGCGCCACCTCGTGCGACCGGTGAACACAAAACTTGAAAACACGGTCTTTGGGGCCAGAGCCCCGACAAACTGAAACCCACTACAACTGAAACAATCATGAAGAAGCTCATTGCCGCCATTCTCGTTGCGGCAGCACCGCTGTTCCTTGCGCCACAGGCCTCGGCACAGGTGCAGGACGCACGGGGGTTTGTTGACATCACCCAGGTCGAGTCCTGGTTCTCCGATGAACCCACAATAGAAGTGAACATTCGAGGGGCGCTGCTCAATCTCGTCGCCGAGGCATCTCGATTTGAAGACCCCGAGCTGGCTGACATGCTGCGGCGGCTGAAGGCAATCCAGGTTCGCGGCTTTGACCTGTCAGGCGTAAACGACGACCTGCTGCGACGCTCCGGGGATCTCGGCCGAAGCCTGGAATCAAAAGGATGGGAAACGATTGTTCGGGTTCGCGACGACGGCGACTACGTGCAGATGTATCTGCTGGCTGACGGCGACGTCATCGAGGGCATGGTAGTACTCGCGGTAGATGAATACGACGACGAGGCGATGTTCGTAAACATCGTCGGCGAAATCCGACCCGACCAGATTGGTCGGATTGGTCGCAAGTTTAACATCGGCGCTCTCGAAGACCGGTAACCAACTTCCACGATGGCATTCATCCGACCAGCAAAAGCGGTCACGGCAGTCAAGGCGGTCAGCGTCGCACGAACCCCGGCCGCACTTCTCCTTGTCCTGTTTATCGCGAGCACAACATCGGGCTGTATCTACTCGCGCGAGATCCAGAGCACGCGCCGTGAGATCCAGCGGATGAATCCCGGGTTGGAACTCGATCGCAACATCTCCGCCAACGTCGGTCCGGTAACGCTGCGCTTTGCCCGTTGGGTTACTTCAGCGGTTGACGATGAAGACGCACGTATGGCGTCACGGTACCTGAGAGACATCAAGCGCGTGAAGGTCGGTCACTACAAGGTCGATGACCACAACGCCCGCGGAATTGACGGCATCAAGGGACTGGACCAACTGCGACGTTTTCGGCGTCCCGGCTGGGACCTTGCAGCGCACGTGCGCGAAGACGGTGAAGATGTCTGGGTGTACTACCGGGAGCGCGGGGAGCGTGTCACGGACATCTACGCAATTGTGTACTCCGATGACGAGCTCATCATCGCGAAGGTGTCGGGGAGGCTGACGCGTCTGCTCGAAGAAGCGATGCGGGATCACGCCCGGTTCAACGAACTCGGCGACTGGGACCTCGGATTCAACCAGTAGCTATTCGTAGCGTAGCGCTTCGATCGGGTTCAGCGACGCCGCCTTTCTTGCAGGGTAAAATCCGAAGAAGATCCCGACGGCAGCCGAGAAGACCAGCGCTACGGCAACTGTGCCCGGTGAGATCGCGGTTGACCAGCCCGTTGAGTTTGCGAGGATCTTGGATCCGGCAAATCCGACGAGCACGCCAATGGCTCCACCCAGCAGCGACATGACGATGGCTTCCACGAGGAACTGCGTCAATACGTCGTTCCCTCGGGCACCAATGGCCATCCGGATTCCGATCTCTCGCGTGCGCTCGGTTACTGACACGAGCATGATGTTCATGATGCCGATCCCACCAACCAGCAGCGAAATGCTGGCGATAGCGGCAAGCAGCATCGACATCACCTCGGTTGTACCCTGGGCAGCGTCAGCAAGATCAGTCTGGTTGCGGATTGTGAAGTCGTCCTCGTCATACGACGCGAGGCTGTGCGACTCCCGCATGATAAGCGTCAGCTCGGCCTGGGCCTCTGCGATTTCAGACGGGGAGTAGGTGCTTGCAAGGATCTGTGCGATGAAGTTCCAGCCGCTCAAGCGTGTCTGCACCGTCGTGTAGGGTGCAATGATGACGTCGTCCTGGTCGGTACCCGACGCTGTCTGCCCTTTTGCTTCCATCACGCCGATGATCTGAAAGGGCACATCTCGCAGCCTTATCTGCTGGCCAACGGCGTCTTCGCCAGGGAAGAGTTCCTTGGCAACGGTTGCACCGAGAACGGCGACTTTCCGCATCTGCCGTATGTCAGCTTCGGTAAAGAAAGAGCCTGACGATGCTTTCCAGTCGCGAATGAGCGGGTAGTCCCCAGAGACACCGTTGATCGTTGTGCGCCAGTTACCCTGGCCACCGACCGCCTGCGTACGGGTGATCAGCACGGGCGAAACGCCGGCGATTGTCAAAGACTCCCGCTTGAGCTTCTCCCAGTCATCGAGCGTAAGTCGGTTAAAGCTGCCGGCGCCGCCTCGCACACCACCCGAGTTGCTGGAGCCCGGCGTGATGACAATGAGGTTGGTACCCAGACCGCTGATCTGCGACTGGATCTGGTTTCGCGCACCAAGTCCAATCGCGACCATCACGAGAACCGCGCCCACACCAATGATGATACCCAACATGGTGAGCAGGCTCCGCATTTTATTCTTGCGGATGCTCTTCGTCGCCAGCTTTACAAGCGTCAGTGAATTCATGCGAGTACAGATTCGTTATCCGCAATGCGAGCCAGGTCGGCACGCGCATCGTGTCGGTCGATTACAGGTTCGTCTTTGATGATCTGTCCGTCACGCAATTCAACGATGCGCTTGGCGTACTGCGCAACTTCGTTCTCGTGCGTGACGATCAGCACGGTCATACCTGCGTCGTTGAGATCCTGGAACAGCGCCATGACGTCGACTGTCGTTTTGCTGTCCAGGTTGCCGGTAGGTTCGTCGGCCAGGAGAATAGCCGGTTCAGTGACCAGGGCCCGGGCAATGGCAACGCGCTGCTGCTGACCACCGGAGAGCTCACTGGGCTCATGGTCAAGTCGACCACCCAGTCCCACCCGTTCGAGCGCAGCACGGGCTCGTTCGCGCGGCTTTGTCTTGGTTCCGGTTCTGTCGTAGAGCAGGGGTAGTTCGACATTGTCGATTGCGGATGTTCGGGAAAGGAGATTGAAGCCCTGGAAGACAAAGCCAATCTTCTGGTTGCGGATGTCGGCAAGGTCGCGGCGACTCATCTTGTTCACCTCGATCCCGTCGAGTATGTACCGGCCGCCTGTCGGATAGTCGAGTCCGCCGATGATGTTCATGAGCGTTGACTTGCCCGATCCGGATGCGCCCATGATCGCGATCATCTCGCCGCGTTTCACCGTGACATCGACGCCGCGCAGCGCGTGCACCTCGGTCTGGCCCATCTTGTAAACCTTGGTCAGGCCCGACGTGGTGATGACCGCGTCAGGGGCCGCGGTCCCGTTCTGGTCGGATTGCCGGTCTGCGTTCTTCTTTTTCAACATGTTAGAACGCACCAAATCGTCGACCGCCGCCACTGCTGTTGTTCTGGAACGGATTGATCGTTCCGTCCTCTTGCGACTCTGTGACGCCCGCGATGACCTGCATGCCATCAACGATGTCGCGCCCGGAAACTTCGGTTTCGGAGCCGTCGGTGATCCCCGTGCGCGCACGCGTTGCGGCGAGGTTACCATCAGCGTCGAAGTACCACAACATGACCATGTCAGTCTGGCCGCCGAAGCCGCCGCCGGTCTGGCCCGGGAATCCGCCACCGGTACCACCCGTTCGCGTGCCGCCCTGACTGCCGCTCGTGCGACTGCCGGCCTCACCACCGGTACGCGATGTCGAGTCACCGCTTGCCGCCTGCCGACGTGCTTCCATCTGCGCCCTGAATTGCGCCATCATGGATTCCGTTGGCCGAAAACGCAATGCGGCGTTGGGGATCTTGAACACGCCCTCGGCACTGTCGACGAGAAACTCGACGATTGCCGTCATGCCCGGAAGCAAACGGCCATCGCGGTTGTCCACATCTACAACAACCGTGTAGCTCACGACGTTTTCCTGCACCGCTGACTGCATGCGCACCTGGCGGACCTCGCCGAAGAAACTCTCATCCGGATACGCCTGTACCGTGAAGCGGGCCGTCTGGCCTTCTTCAATCAGTCCGATATCGCTCTCATCGACCGAGGCGAGGATCTGCATCTGCGCGAGGTCATTGGCAATCAGGAAGAGCTGCGGCGCTGACAGGCTCGCGGCCACCGTCTGCCCGACATCAACGTTTCGCTCGATGACCACACCCGAGATAGGTGAGTAGATCGTCGCGTACGACAGGTTCTGCCGCGCACGCTCGAGGCTGATCTCAGCCGACCGTACCTGCGCCTGGGCGACATCATAGTTGTAGATCGCCGTGTTGTATTCCGTTTCTGCGACGAACTGCTTTTCGTACAGATCGGTTACGCGCGTGCGCTCGCGCTCAGCCTGTGCAAGCTGTGCCCGGACGCGATCGAGGTTGGCTTCTGCGTCGCGAATCGCTGAAACGAGCAACGTGGTGTCAATCCGTGCAATTAGCTGCCCTTTGCGCACGCGGTCGTTGAAGTCAACGTAGATCTGGTTGACAATACCGCTAACCTGGGTGCCCACCTGAACGGTGGTGACGGCGCCAAGACTGCCGGTGGCCGACACGACGGCCTCGAGGTCACCCTGCTCGACGGTTACAAACCGGTAGGTACTGCCGCTTTCCCCGGTTCCCCGGTTGGTGTACCAGAAACCGGCTGCGACGAGCGCGGCGACGAGAATAAATCCGATAAAGGCCTTTTTCATCTGGATGAGCGTAGCTGAAATAGATTCTACGCCCTCTAGACGAACGAAGCCCCGCCCAGATTCCTCCTCGTTGAATCTTTATTCGCCGGGCGGGAAGCCTGTCTAGCCGACCGGGACGGGCTCAAAAAGGAAGCCGTATGGGTTCTTGGGGTCGTCGGAGAAGTTCTCGATCTGGATGCGCTGCCCCAGTCCCAGTTCGTCGGCCATCGCCAGAACCAGGTTCATGGCGACATGATCTTCGAGAGCGAGACCCGTCGAGTCAAACACGGTACGCCGTGTCTTCGCGTCCTCAAATTCTCCCGGGTGCTGGACCACGTAGGCGAGCTCCGGACCAATCTCCGCTGCTGACAGCTGCTGGCACTCACCCTGCAGAACGGCCTGTTCTTTCAGGTCGGGGACAACGAGCGACTCGCGCAGGAACGCCGGGTCGAGTTCAACCTTGCCCTCGAAGTCCGATCCTGCGGCGTTGACGTGCAGCCAGGGG
>JAUIJQ010000198.1 GCA_030431165.1 Rhodothermia bacterium
CGCGGCAGAGGCTCAGCAATCCAAGTTATCGGTCGCTACTCGAGCAGCTTGGGTTTCGCGTTCGGAATCGATCACTCCTCTCGCGCTTGTCTCAGGCCAATTCCGTTCAGTAGACTAGGCGGCCGAAGAGCGCGCTAACCTCTACTTGACCGTCAGTCTACTATCCGGTGCACCACACGTCAAGGGCGGCAACAGTTTGCCGGATATGGACCGGATGATAGCCGGCGAGCGGACGGCTATGCAAGTCATAACCGGCGGCCGACCGGGTATGGGCCCTCCGTCCTGCGAAAAATCCACCGCCCCGCAGGGTATGAATCCACCTCCCAAGGTGTCATATCCTGCAAGGAATCGCGAATAACATCGACGGTGCGACGACCCGCCATTAGCTTGCCGCGTCGGCCAGTGCAACGATTGAACAAGGCGGCGCCAGCCACCTCAACGATCCATCGATCCAACGACCTACCGATCCATCGATCTACTGATCCAACGACCTACCGATCCATCGATCTACTGATCCAACGACCTACTGATCCAACGATCTAACGATCCACCGATCTAACGATCCACCGATCCAACGATCTAACGATCAACCGATCCAACGATCCAAACGATCTATCGATCTATCGATCCAACGATCTAAACGATCTATCGATCTATCGATCTAAACGAACAACCGAACCCGTGACCCTGCACGAACGCGTCGTCTCCACCTGCCGCGCCAGACACCTCGCACGGCGAACCGCCAAGAACTATTGGAACTGGATTAAGCGGTACATCCGCTTCCACGACCTGGAACACCCTTCCAAACTGGGCGCTGAGCACGTCAACGCGTTCCTGACGTACCTCGCGACCCACCGCGATGTCGCCGCCTCCACGCAGGACCAGGCCAAGAACGCTATCGTCTTTCTGTACCGCGACGTACTCGACATCCGGCTCGGCGACTTCGGCGACATCGTTGCCGCCAAGCGCCCCAAACGGCTGCCGGTCGTTCTGACGCAGAACGAGATCTTGGCCATCTTCTCCCTGATGAACGGCGTTCCGCTCATCGCCTGCCAACTGCTCTACGGCGCCGGACTCCGAGTCGATGAAGTCGTTTCGCTCCGCGTCAAAGATCTTGATACCCGGCAGAGAACGCTTCATATCCGGCGAGCGAAGGGTGCAAAGGATCGCGTGTCAATTATTCCGCAATCCACGCTCGCAGAACTGGAAGGTCAGATCGACGTCGTGCGGACTATCCATCGGCGCGACCTGCGTGACGGATTTGGTGAGGTGCCACTACCGTCGGCGCTGAAGAAGAAGTATCCGAACATGGGCCTTGAGTTTGGCTGGCAATTTGTCTTTCCATCCGCGCGGCGTGCCTTCAATTCTGACCTGGCCAGGGAAGTGCGGCATCACGTCGCGCCGTCGACCATCCAGCGATCATTCAGGGAGGCCGTCAAGCAATCACCCGTAACCAAACACGCTACGCCGCATGCGCTTCGGCATTCGTTTGCCACGCACCTGCTTGAGTCGGGCTGTGATATCCGGCGGGTTCAGGAGTTGCTGGGACACTCGAACGTCAAGACAACAATGACATACCTGCATGTCATGAACCAGGGGCCGGTCATCGAGAGTCCACTGGATCGAACGCTGGCGCGCATTGGTGAGACTGGGTGATGTCGCAGACCGCGGGGAGGCAGTGTGATGCCGCGGACCCGTGAGACTGGGTGATGTCGCAGACCGCGGGGAGGCGGGGTAATGTCGCAGACCGCGGGGAGGCAGTGTGATGCCGCGGACCACGGGGAGGCGGTGTGATGCTGCTAGCCCGGGAGGAGGACCTTCACCGCGGAAGTAGATCTAGGCCGCAGAAGCGACCTTACGCCGTCGCCTTGCGTTCCTCAAAAATGGGTGTCGCATCCTTCGTCACGCAACCCTCGGTGATCACGCAGCGCGCAATGTTGCCGTGGTCGTGGATGTCGAACATGACGTCCAGCATCGTCTCTTCCATCACCGCGCGCAACCCGCGGGCGCCGGTGCCGAGCTCGCGCGCGCGGCGGACGATCGCGTGCAGCGCTCCCTCTTCAAACGACAGCTCCACGCCGTCCATCGCGAACAGCTTCTGGTACTGCTTCGTGAGCGCGTTCTTCGGCTCGTTGAGGATGCTTGTCATGGCCTCATCGGACAGTGCGTCGAGTGCGGCGCGAACAGGCAGTCGTCCGACGAGCTCGGGGATGAGTCCGAAGCGAAGCAGGTCGTCGGGTTCGACGTACTGGAAGATCGACGGATCTTTGCGGTCCATCTTGCGCTGCGCCTCGGTCATAAAACCGATGGAGCTTGTCGACATGCGATGGGCAACGATGTTCTGTAATCCGTCGAACGCACCCCCGCAGATGAACAGGATGTTGCTCGTGTCGATGTTGATGAGACTCTGCTCGGGATGTTTGCGGCCTCCCTTTGGCGGCACGCCCGCAACCGTCCCTTCGAGGATCTTCAGCAGGGCCTGCTGCACTCCTTCACCCGACACGTCGCGCGTGATTGACGCGTTGTCGGATTTGCGTGCAATCTTGTCGATCTCG
This sequence comes from Rhodothermia bacterium, assembly GCA_030431165.1. Classification (GTDB taxonomy): domain Bacteria; phylum Bacteroidota; class Rhodothermia; order Rhodothermales; family JABDKH01; genus JANQRN01. The sequence goes on from JAUIJQ010000198.1 coordinate 2,556, forward strand.
TCGATGTAGATAATGCCGCGCTCTGCACGCTCGACGTTGAAGTCAGCCGCATGCAACAGGTGAGCAAGGATGCTCTCTACGTCTTCGCCGACGTAGCCAGCCTCGGTGAGGGCGGTGGCATCCGAAATCGAAAATGGAACGTCGAGGATGCGCGCGAGCGTTCGCGCAAGCAGCGTCTTGCCGGTGCCCGTCGGACCAATCAGCAGGATGTTCGACTTCTCCAGCTCGACGTCTTCGTAGTTGTGGACGTAGTCGTGCGTGTCAACCCGTTTGTAGTGGTTGTACACAGCAACCGCGAGCGCCTTCTTGGCCTGCGTTTGGCCGATGACGTATTCGTCAAGCGCGCCTTTTATTTCGCCGGGCGTAAGTCGCTGGTTGCGCGGACGATTGCGTTTCGACGTCGACGTTGTTGTGGCGGATGTCGCCTGGAACGCGGCGATGTCTGAGCGGACAATTCCGGCAGCATCATTGATGCACCGATCGCAGATGTAGACCTCGGGGCCGGCGACCATCGAGGTTACTTCGTGAGCCGTGCGCCCGCAAAAGGAGCATCGGATTATGTCTTCGCCGCGGCGCGTGCTCATGCGATGTCGGGAATTCCTGAAACGAGTGTCTGGGCCGGGTAAGCCCTCAATGTCGGCCAGCCGGTGTTGAGGCCGGTCGCCCAACACGTTATCGCAAGCGTTCTGCGATAACTTAAGCTCGTGTAGTCCTCTGTTTGTTAAATACTTACGGTCTGCGAAAAGCAGGCGCCAGGTCGATTCTCATGCGAAACGACCAACTTGGAATATCGCTATTTTCGGACAAAACTGAACAGGAAAGGCCGGTCTCGCCGGGCATTTCACGATCCCCCCGGCATGAACGCATGAAATCCGATAGTGGCCATCAGCTTCCGCCCGAATTTGTATCGCGGGTTCGGTCATATCTGCCGGATGTGCACGCGGATCGGGTCATCCGGTCTTTTGAGGCCGAATCAATGACGGGATTCCGCGTGAACCCGCTGGTGGCGGGTCAATTGGATCGACCGGAACGGTCGGTTATCGAGGAACTCGAATCAGCGGGGCTGTCTCCCGAAAAGCTTGCCTGGCCATCCGAAGCGTGGGTTGTGCCGCATGCTGAGCGGGATGCACTGCTGGAATCGGAGTTCGTGCAAAGCGGCGCGGTGTACGTGCAGAATCCAAGCAGCATGGTACCGGTCAGCGTCCTCGACCCGCAACCCGGTGAGCGTGTCCTTGACCTGACCGCCGCGCCGGGAAGCAAGACGCTGCAAATTGCTGCACGCATGGAACGTCGCGGCGAACTGGCCGCCGTCGAAGTTTCGCGCAAGCGGATGTTTCGGATGAAGTCTGTGCTGAAGCAGTTCGGCGCCGGTGAGTTTGTCCGCGTGTTTCTGCAAGACGGTACGCGGGTGTGGCGCTATCGCCCCGATCACTTCGACCGCATTCTGCTTGACGCACCCTGTTCAAGCGAGGGGCGATTCCATCGGTCGCGACCGAAGTCAACCAGTTACTGGTCGTTGCGCAAGGTGCGCGACATGGCGCACCGACAACGCAACTTGATTGCTTCGGCAATCAAGTGTCTGCGGCCGGGCGGTTGCCTCGTTTACGCAACGTGCACCACGGCACCTGAAGAGAACGAAGGCGTCGTCAGTTGGGCGCTCAAAGAGTTCGGCGACGAGGTGACGGTCGAGGCGGTCGAGCCGGGGCAGCAGTGGTGGCCGGGGATGGCAGGTCGCGACGGCCAGGTGATCTCTGATCTGTTCGCTCCGCCGGTCTTGTCATGGGACGGAGAATCGTTTGATCCACGGGTTGCGGGGACGATCCGGATCAGCCCCAATGATCAATTCCAGTCGTTCTTTGTCGCCAAGCTGCGGAAGCGTTAAGAAAAGTCTGGCGGCGTCACGCGGGCAGTTCGAGTGGGCCAACGATTAAGGTGGCCGCAGGCCAACGTAACGATCAGTCGGCGTCAGCCGCCGCAACGCTCAAACGATCAAACGACCAACACATCCGGCCCGTACTTCGACATCAGGAAGCGCTCACGATAAAGATGCTGCGCCGTCGTGCAGACCTTCTGCGTGTACATCACGTTGAGTCCGCCGCCGATGATGGCGCCGGCAACCGGCAACATCTGCGCAAGCTTCGCCCGTGTCAGCTTGACGCCGAGCTTCTCTGCGATCTTTTTGATGGAGCCGGTGATCGCGTACTGTCCGGCGGACTCGATGGCCTGCCGCTTTGCGATGCCCTGCGACGCTCGCGAGATGGGTTTGAGCGCAAAGTCTTTGTTGATGTCGGAGCTACCCGCTGAAGCGCTGAGCACCGATAGTGCGAAGCGTCGTTCCTCCGGCTGTGTCACGTCGAATCCGTAGTAGGTCGCGTACTCGCCTGTTGCACGAAGGTTGATTGTTGTTAGCGCGAGTATGTCGGGGACAATGCCTGCCGCGCCGACAAAGCCGGTTGTTGCACCTTCTGCACCGGCGACCGCTGCGTATGGTATGCGCATGGTGGCAACCGCCTCGTCAACGTGTCGCAGGTCCAGGTTGTGCACGTGTCCCGGACCCGTAACGTCGTGCCCACCGCGCCGGAACGCGTTGTAAATGTCGTCGCTCCACACGAGGTTGTGTGCCAGTTCGTTCAGGCTTTCAATTACGCCGGCCACGAACGTATCAAGCGTCCAGTCAACACCCGGCACCGCACGCAACGTGTCGGTTGCCTGATCGATGATGGACGACATCTTGTCGTAGGCATTGGTGAAGACGCCCTTATCCGGATTGCGCCAGCGGTGCAGCTCACGCACAACATCCTGCTCGTAGAGTGACGGCGCGTGGACGGGTATGGGAAGTCTAGGCACGGGTGTTCGGGCTGGAGTGAGTCTTGATCGTTGCCGTGTTTTGCGGTGTTGCAGGCTTTGTGTGAAGCCAGCGATCAGTCGGGTGCCGTGAAGCCGGCGGTCAGGCTGTTGCCGTTGAGCCGGCGGTCAGTCGGGTGCCGTGAAGCCGGCGGTCAGGCGGATGCTGTAGAGCCGGTAATCAGGCTGTTGCTGTGCGGTTCTACGGGAGGATCCGCGTTTTGCTTCACCCAAAGATGGGCCAGTGGACGCCAAATCGGATCCGTTGCTCTTCGAGCGGATACCCCGGCACCATCACGTTGCCCGTCATCACGTTGGTGCCCGACAGCGCGTTCTCGTACAGAAACCAGATCGTTGCGGTGCGTACGCGCGCCGTTAAAACAATATCCAGCACACCCGACGCCGGTACCTCGGCGGTGTTCGTCACATCGGTAGTGGGCACGACGAGAAGTCCGGTCTGCGGATGCAACACGCGGCTCCGCATGGCCGTCCACGCCCGACCCCGCACGGCAAGGTCAGCGATGAGGTCGCCCTGGAAGAGCGTCTGCCGAAAGCCGATCTGGCCAACACCAAACAGATCCGGCAGGGTGCCTGCGATGGCGTTTGCTGTCGCCGTTGATGCCCCTGACGCCGGTGACGCCGACCCCGCCGATCGCGCCGCCGCGCCGCCGGCTACGGTGTAGGTGTCACCGCGGACGCGCAGGTAGAATCCGCTATCAGCCGCGTCTCGGAATGCCAGCTGCGCTCCGGCACCGGCGATGCGGACGGCACCATCCGCCTGTGTGACGAAGACCGAGTCGGTGACCGTCGTCTCGTAGTACTCAATCGGGTTGTTACGCACTGTGTGGAATGCGCTGATGCCAACGCGCAACGCTCCCACATGTGTAAATGCCTCGACATCGAGCGTTGACGCGCGCTCTGCGTCGAACGATGACGTCGTGTTGCCGGAGGTGCTTGTTGTGCTCGTGAGGTAGTCGCCAAACCCAATCACGTCGACAAGTGGGGCGCGGCGCAGGCTTGATCCGGCTGTGGCCGTGACGCGTG
>JAUIJQ010000199.1 GCA_030431165.1 Rhodothermia bacterium
CTGCGAACAGTCCGTCGTTTTCCGTAAGCGAGTTGCCGGCACCCGTATCGAACCACCCCGTCGGATTGTCGCCCGCATTGTAAGACTCGAAGTTCTCGATCACACTGCTGACCTCAACAAACGTTGCCGTCAGGTCGAGATCGCCTGGTACCGTGATGGCGAGGGGGTTGTCTGAACTCGTGATGTCGCCTGACCACCCGTCAAACTGCCACCCCGCGTCAGCGGTTGCCGTCGCGGTAACCATGCTTCCGATGTCGTGTAGCGGCAGATCAGGGTTAAGGACAACCGTGCCCTGTCCGACCGTGGTTACAGCGATCGGATGTTGCGTGATAACCTCAAAATTCGCTGTGATGGCGACTGATGGTGCAACGACTGTCACATCAAGCGGATTATCCGTTGACGTGATATCACCGGTCCAGTTCACAAATCGCCATCCTGCGTCTGGCGTGGCCGTTGCGGTGACTGTGCTCCCGAGATCGTATTCCGGCAAATCAGGATTCAGCCCAACCGTACCCTGACCAACCGTTGATACAACGATCGGGTGCTGCGTGATGATCTGGAAGTTGGCCGTTACGTCTACCGACGGCCCGTTGGCGATCACGTTTACGGGATTGTCTGTCGTGGCGACATCGCCGGTCCAGTCAATAAATTGCCAACCGGGGTCAGCGACCGCAGTTAGCTCTACGCTTGCGCCCGCGACATAAAGCGGGAGATCCGGGTTCTTCTGAACCGTGCCATTTCCAACGACTGATGCATTAATCGGAACGGTTGGCACAGGCGGGGTGAGGCTGCTGACAGCCAGGTCATCAAAATGTTTGGCGCCGCTTGTGAACGTCCAGACGCCAACCGTGCCGGTAGTAAACCGACCGGGGCTGCTGTCGAAGGCATCCGCCTGCCAGGTCGCCGGCTCGGGAGTCCCATCCGGCCACACCTTCGCGCGAATGTTTGTCTGTGAGCCGTCGTCTTCAACTTCCACGAGGAAGCGATACCAAACGTTTGCGCTCGGGACGACGCCGGTGTCTGTGTTGCCACCCGAAATCGCGGTGCCCGCCGGACTGATATGGAACGCGTTGTCAGTATATCGGCGCAACCGGTAGTAGCCTACCGAACTCGGAAACTGACTGAAAAACGTGACACCAATGCCACCGCTGTTGTCGGACATTCGCATTCGGCCAGTATAGCGATAGCCATCCGGCGGTGGCGCGAGGCCCATAAGGTGGGAGTGAATGTTTGTCGCTGTCGACGACGTGTTCAGGTACTGATTTGTCCCATCCGTACCAACCGAGAACAGTGCGTCGTTTTCGGCAAGCGAGTTGCCGGCGCCCGTATCCAGCCAACCCGTGGGATTGTCTCCCGGGTTGTACGACTCAAAGTCCTCGCTCACACCCGTGAACGCGACGAACGTTGCCGTAAGGTTGAGGTCCCCTGACACTGTGATGTCGAGCGGGTTGTCGGAACTCGTGATGTCACCAGACCAGCCGTCAAACTGCCAGCCCGGGTCAGGCGTGGCTGTCGCGGTAACCATGCTCCCTTCATCGAACAACGCCAGATCCGGATCTAAACCAACCGTACCCTGGCCCACGGTGTTAGCCGCGATCGTGTGTTGCGGGATCATCTCGAAGTTCGCCGTCACGTTTACGGATGGCGCATTCGCAATCACGTTGAACGGATTGTTCGACGACGTGACATCACCCGTCCAGTTGACGAATCGCCAACCGGGATCAGCGATGGCATTCAACTGCACCGACGCGCCCTCTACATACAGCGGCAAATCCGGGCCTTTCTGAACCACGCCGCTTCCCACAACTGAAGCGTTAATCGGAACGGTTGGTTCGACCGTCGCGAGAGAATGGACAGCCAGGTCATCAAAATGTTTACTGCCGTATGAGAACGACCAGACGCCGACTGTGCCGGATGTCAATCGAGTCGGACTGCTATCGTAGGCATCTGCCTGCCAGTCGGTTGGCTCAGCGGCCCCATCAGCCCACACCTTCGCGCGGATGTTTGTCTGCGAGCCGGTATCTTCAACTTCGACGAGGAAGCGATACCATTTGTTGGATTGGGGGGCAACCCCGGTGTTTGCGTTGCCGCCGGTAATCGAGGTGCCGTTGGGGCTGATATGAAAGTCGGTGCCTTCATATCGACGCAACCGATAGTAGCCGGTCGAGTTCGGGAATTGGCTGAAGAACGTCACGCCGAGTCCACCAGCTCCGCTTGTCATGCGCATCCGGCCGGTATAGCGGTAGCCGTTGCCAAAATCGGTTGACAGATGGGAATGGATATTTGTCTCTGTGGAGCTGGTAGCGAAATAGGTGCCCTCAGCATCTGCCTCAGTTGCAAACAAAGCATCGTCCGTCTGCAAGCTGTTGTTCGCCTGCGTGTCTGTCCAGCCTGATGGATCTACTCCTGCACCAAAGCCTTCGAAGTTTTCGGTGTAAAAGCCGGGGTCAAGCACAAAGTTGGCCACGACGGTCGAGTTGGCCACGGGTGTAAACGACAGCGGATTCGTTGAGCCGCTCGCGTCGCCACTCCAGCCAGTAAAGCTCCATCCCGTGTAAGGGCTCGCGGTGATATCTACGGGTACGCCGCACTCACCGGCTGTACTGCCGTCATCGTCGAGGTCGGCAAGCATCCGACCAACAGCCAGCGCTTCAGTTGCGCCGCCTGTGAACGTGTACATGTACCCTGTAAACGGCGGGACTTCTTTCAGGAAGGGATAGTTCTGAAACTCGAGTCCGCGTCTGTTTCCGGGTTTGAGCAATAGTTTGATGACATGGGTGTGCGCTACCGGCATCACCCGTCCAAAGCCCTCACCGTTATTGGGGTTGTAGACCGCCGTGATGAAATTGCCGTTGTAGTTCAACGAGCCCCCGTCACCTGGGTCGTTTACGCCATCCGGTCCGTACCGACTGTAGAAGACACCAGGCGGTTCGTCATGCGAGAGGTAGCCGCGCGGCGCGTCGTCACCTCCATGCGCAATGTGGACGCCGTTTGTTGACCCGCCCGGTCTCAAGAGGTCAGCCAGATTAATCGCCCATCGCATGCTGACATAGTCGACCTGCAGATGCATCGAATGCGGGAAGATTGAGATGTCGCGGATGATCGTGCGCGACGGGTCAGCCGACTGAGACGATGTAACCCACCGGGACCAGGTCATCCTCACCGTTTTGCGGTCGTTGCCGTCGTAGATCATGACGGCACTCTGCAGGTTCTCAATGCCTGCACCTGCGCCCAGGTAGTCCGTCATGTTTGAGGACTTGAGTTGATCGGTCCCGCTGCTCTTGATGATCCAGGACTTGATGGCGTATTGCCGATTGAGGAAGCTGCCGTCGCCGTTGTAGACATCGAATCCCCGGTACTGAACGGATATCTCGCTGTTCTCGAGGCGAACAGAACTCAGATCGGGTGCGATGGTAATGCTGAGTTCCGGATCTGACGTGGTGCCGTTCGCTCCCACCGCGATGACATTACCGCCTCCGATGGCATTTGTTGAAACCTGGCACACCTGGGCGGCCGCGTGGCCGACCTGACCCCAAAGCAGCACGATTGCCAGAGCGGCGAATCGCGTAAGGCTAGCGTTCATTGGACGTTCTTGCCGGGGCATACGCTCTTCCATTAATGTGTCTTGCCCTGACGATCGGGGATGTCAGAGGCATTTCGTTCGGGATTTCAGCGGTTGAAGGTTTGCCCCGACTTCAGGCTATCCCTGTTCTCCGCCGACACCTCATAACGTAGATTTTTTTGAATTTACGCAAAACTGAGAAAGAGGCGCAGGCATCCCGTGCGCTAGGACCGGGATGACGGACGAGAAACGGGGCCTGACAGGGATAAGAACGAAAAGCGGCGCGGAAGTGGGTCGTGGCGGTGGCCTTCGGCCACCTCGCGTTACGGCGGCTGTTGCCGCCTTAATCGTTGGGATCGTTACGCGGGCTGCGCCCGCTGATCGTTACGGCGGCTGTTGCCGCCTTAATCGCTCGACCGGAGCGCGGCGTGGACTTCAAACGATTCTTAACGATCAAACGATCTCAACGATCAACCACCGTCACCGCGCTTGTTGTACTGAACTCGCCTGCAGCTAACCTTACAAAGTAGAGTCCGCCAGGAAGGTCGCGTGGATAGGCACCCGCGGCGCCGCCCGGTACGTCGCGCCTGTCAAAAGTCAGCGTGTGCCTGCCAACTGCCATCGGACCATCGTGCAGTACCATCAACTGCCGGCCAAGCACGTCATATACAACAACCCGCATGCGTTGCGCGGCGGCCCCTCCGTGTTCATCCGATACGGTGAGCTCAACCGTTGCGCGACCCGACGTCGGGTTCGGATACACCGATAGCCCGAACGGGGTTGGTTCGACATCGAATTCAACCGACGTCCCGGTACCCGTGCCCGGCAGGACCCAAAGCTCCTGCCCGTTTGTCCCGTCGTTCGCCTGGAAAAACAGTGAGCCACCTGCCACAGTTAGTCCGCGACCACCGGCAGCCCCCGAACCTGGATTGATGTCGGCGACGAGCATGGTGTTGGACTCGGTGCCGTCGCTCGTCCACACCTCGAGTCCGTTTGTGCCGTCGTTAGCCGTGAAGTAGAGCGCACTTTCAAACACCGCGAAGGGCGATGGTGTAAATCCGATGCCGCTGCTGCCGGGGTTGATATCAGTGAGAAGCCCGGTACCGACATCCGTCCCGTCGCTCTTCCAGACTTCGAGGCCGCTGGCGCCGTCATCCGCCATGAAAAAGATCATGTCGTCAAACACAATGAGCTCGGCCGGATCGCTTGAGCCGCTGCCCGCGCTGATGTTTGCGACGAGCATCGTTCCGGATTCGCTCCCGTCGCTCTTCCACAGCTCCCGACCGTTTGTGCCGTCGTCAGCCGCGAAATAGAGCACTCCGTCGAGGACGGTTAACCCCGTTGGCTCGCTGGATGCGGCGCCAGGATTGATGTCGGCGACGGGTACGGTTCCTGCCTCCGTGCCGTCACTTCGCCAGAGTTCGCGACCGCTTGTCCCATCGTCTGCGGCGAAGTAGAGTGCGCCGCTAAACACCGTGTAATCCGAAGGCTCTTCATTGCGGATGCCACCCATCGCTCCTGGTCGGATGTCTTTGACGAGCGTTGTGCCGGACTCGGTCCCATCGGTCTTCCACAGTTCGAGTCCGTTTGTGCCGTCGTCGCCCGAGAAGTAGAGCATCCCGTCGAACGGTGTGAACTCGGGGATGCTCCGGATGCCGCCGGGCGTCCCGGGCCAGACGTCTTTGACGAGCACGGTGCCGGATTCCGTTCCATCACTTTTCCATAGTTCGGTCCCATTTGCGGCGTCGAGTGCGCGGAAGTAGAGCATCCCGTCGAACTCGGTGAATCCGAACGGACCGCTGGCGTTTGCACCGGAGTTGATGTCCGCAACGAGTGCTGTGCCGCCTTCGGTCCCATCGGTTCGCCACAGTTCGACGCCGGAGGACCCGTCGTTGGCTGCGAAGTAGAGTGCGCCGTTCAGTGGTGCAAAGAATGACCCGAAGGCGGGGATGCCGGGTGCGCCTGTTCCGGCTCCGGCGAAGATATCCTTGACAAGGACGGTTCCGTTTTCGGTGCCGTCGGATCACCAGACTTCGGCGCCGCTGGATCCGTCGTTGGCTACAAAAAAGAGCGCACCATCGAACGCGGTGAGGTGGGCGGGGACGCTGCCAGAGTTGGGGTTGATGTCGCGTACAAGCGTGGGTTGTGCGGTGGCGGGTCGTACGATCGCGAGCGGGAGGGAGGCGGCGACGAGGACGATAGCGGCGAAGCAGGTGACGCGCGGAGACAGTCGGGACAACGGTTGAGGCATGGCAGGCGATGGGTCTTGACGGGGGTGGTTACATCAATAGCCGAGAACTAGGCATAGATCGGCTCAGGGGGAGGCGTTAACGCGGGCTTCGCCCGCTGATCGTTACCGGCGGCTACGCCGCTTGAAGCGTTGGTTCACTGCACGGTCGCCTGGACTTGAATCGATAAGCGCCGAAGGCGCGAAACGATTCCTAACGATCAAACGATTCCTAACGATCAAACGATTCCTAACGATCAAACGATTCCTAACGATCAAACGATTCCTAACGATCAAACGATTCCTAACGATCTCCGATTCCTAACGATCAAACGATTCCTAACGATCTCCGATTCCCAACGGACCCCGTTACAAACCCCACGTTGTTCTCGCCTAGTAGTGAGAAGCAGCACTATTCCCGACAAGCCGTGGGCGACGTAACTGATCTGGAGGTGTACACGAAGGCAATGTCACTCGCACGACAGGTGTACGATGATGTCGCGACGTGGGAGCCCTTCGACCAGTGGACGCTCGGCAATCAGTTGGTTAAAGCGGCGGACAGCATCGCAGCGAATCTCACCGAGGGATACGGTCGCTTTACGGCCCGTGAGCGCATCCGCTTTCTATACATCGCCCG
>JAUIJQ010000200.1 GCA_030431165.1 Rhodothermia bacterium
TGAGGCCTCTGGCGGCATGGTTCAGGCAATTGAAAAGGGCATTCCTAAACGTCGAATCGAAGAAGCCGCCGCTCGTCGGCAGGCAGCGATTGATACGGCACGTGAGCCTCTTGTCGGAGTCAACACATTTCGATCCGGTGAAGACGGGATGGCGGACATTCTAGAAGTTGACAATGCTGCGGTTCTGAAAGCTCAGCTAACACGCCTTGCCAACGTCAAGAATCAGCGGTCTGATGAGCGTGTCAGAGCCGCTCTTGAAGCCCTCAGTGAAGTTGCCAGGAATGGAGAGGCTGGTCTTGTCGAGGCGTGCATAGAAGCGGCGCGAGTGCGCGCCACGCTTGGCGAGATTTCGTATGCTCTTGAAGAGGTTTTCGGGCGCTACGAAGAGAATCCAGGAATGGTTACCGGCATTTATAGCGAGGCTGCGGCTAACGACGAACGCTTCACCGAGGCGAAGCGGCGAACAAAGGATTTTCTTGAGCGAACGGGGCGACGCCCGCGCATTCTGGTTGCGAAACTTGGACAAGACGGGCACGACCGCGGTGCGCGAGTAATTGCATCAGCGTTTGCTGATGTCGGATTCGACGTTGACGTCGGCCCCCTTTTCCAGACACCCGAAGAAGCTGCTCGCCAGGCGATTGACAACGACGTCCACATCGTCGGCGTCTCGTCATTGGCCGGCGCGCACAAAACGCTGGTACCCGAGATGAGAGATGCGCTTGACGACCTGGGGGGCGCCCGCATCCGTATTGCAGTCGGGGGCGTGATACCACCGCAGGACTATCCTGCGCTTCGCGACCACGGAGTTGCCGCCGTCTTTGGTCCCGGAACAGTCATTGCTGACGCCGCGCTCGAGATTCTCGACATACTCGACGCCGCCGTCGAGGGCGCAGACGCATGACCAACAGGCCTGGCTCCGACGAAGGCGCACCCGGTAGCGACGTCAGGGCGCTGGCGACGGGGGTTGTCGCGGGCGACAGGCTTGCATTAGCTCGCGCGATCACGCTTGTCGAAAGCAGCCGATCCGCTGACGGTCGGCGGGCCGCCGACTTGCTGGACCTCGTATGGTCCAGTCGTTCGGGGCAATCGACGCGGCTCGCCGTAACCGGCACACCGGGTGCGGGCAAGAGCACGATGATTGAGGCGCTGGGTTCAGAGCTGGTCGCCGAGGGTCGGAAAGTCGCCGTACTCGCGGTTGATCCGTCATCCGGACGATCAGGCGGAAGCATTCTGGGAGACAAGACGCGTATGACGCGGCTAGCTGCGCATCCGGCTGCTTTTGTGCGCCCGTCTCCCACCTCGGGTCACCTCGGCGGAGTGACCGGTTCTACGCGTGCCGCCATTGTGCTGTGCGAGGCGGCCGGTTACGATACGGTTATTGTTGAGACGGTAGGCGTCGGCCAGTCAGAGGTGGACGTATCAACGATGACCGACATCGTCCTGCTACTGGTTCTTGCAGGAGCTGGTGACGAGATCCAGGGCGTGAAGCGAGGCATCCTCGAAGTCGCGGATGTGGTCGTTGTCAACAAGATCGATGCGACACCGGATGCGGCGATGGACGCTCGCGGTTTGTACCGATCCGCGATGTCGCTGATCGGCGCACGCCATCGGCAGTGGCACGTCCCGGTGCTGACGGGATCGGCGCTGACAGGAACAGGTGTCGACGCGATTCTCGACGCAGTATCTGAGCTGAACGCACTGCTCATTGATACGGGCCAGAAGGACGCTCAACGGCTGCTGCAACGTCGACTCTGGTTTGAGCAGTCGGTTCGTGACGCCATGATCAAGCAGTTTCTCTCTGGCGCTGCTCATCAAGCCGAGCAGAAACGACTGGCACATTCGGTGGACGAAGGGACGCGGTGCCCATCGTCAGCGGCGATATCACTCGTGACCTCACTCGCTGTTAGCTGACTTACGATTGGCAACGGCCGTCGTTGGCCCAGACGTCAGGACGCTTCGACGGCAAGCACGTCGGCGGCGGCAGACAGGCGCCTGAGCACGGTTGTTCGACCCAGGAGAGCCAGCGACGGAAACAGGTCAGGCCCACTGGCCCGGCCGGAAACGGCGATGCGCGTCGCCGGCATCACGCGTCCACGACCAAAGCCCGATGTCTCGACATAGCGGTCAAAACCCTGCTCGATATGCGGAGCGCTCCAATCCTCAAGAGCCGCCAGTTCATCCGCCAGCGAGCGGATGATATCACTCGTATCCTCCTTCCATCGCTTCTTGACCGCTTTCTCTTCGTACGATGCTGGGTCTTCAAAGAACTCGCGGTACTGCAGAATGTCGCGGGCATGCGAAAGCCGATCGTGAAGCAGCTCCACTACGGGGATCAACTCCTCGTGCGAGACCTCGAACCCCGCCCCCGCTACGTAGGGAGCCACAGCCTCGACCAGTCGAGCTGTCGGCATTTCGCGCAGCACCTGTTCGTTAAACCATCGCAGCTTGTCGATATCGAACTGCACACCCGATGACCCAACGCGGTCGATGGCAAACTCCGTGGTCAACTCCTCCAGGCTGAAGCGCTCCCGATCAGAAGAAGGGTGCCATCCAAGCAGCGCGAGATAGTTGATGACTGCTTCAGATTCAAAGCCCTGATCCCGGTAATCAAGAACAAAGACCGGGATTCCATACTTGTCGCCGCTGCGCTTTGAAAGCTTTCCGCCGGTTGGGCTGAGAATGAGCGGCAGGTGCGCCATGTCGGGAGCCTCCCAACCCAAGGCCTCATAAATCAGTAGGTGCTTTGGCGTACTTGGCAGCCACTCTTCCCCGCGTATGACATGGCTGATCGCCATCTCGTGGTCATCGACTACGTTGGCCAGGTGGTACGTCGGATATCCGTCTGACTTCAGTAGGACCTGGTCATCGAGTTCGTCAGAGTGGAAGGAGACCGGACCGCGCACAGCGTCTGTAAACGACACTTCGCGACCTTCGGGCACAAGAAGCCGGATAACGTGCGGTTCGGATGCGGAAATCCGGCGCGATACTTCTTCAGGTGTCAGTGTAAGGGAGTTCGACATCGCACCGCGAGTCGCCGTCCCATATCTGGCGGGTGCGCCGTCTGCGCCTGACGCACGCATGCGGTCAATCTCTTCCTCTGTATCAAACGCCACGTATGCGTGGCCGTCGCGAACAAGCTGTTCAGCCACCGTGCGGTACAGCTCAAGCCGCTCAGATTGTCGATACGGCCCAAAGTCACCGCCGTGTCGCGGGCTCTCATCCGGCTGGATTCCGGCCCACGCAAGCGCATCGAAGATGTAGTCTTCGGCCTCCGGGACAAATCGCGTTTGATCGGTGTCCTCGATTCGAACGACGAATGTCCCACCGAATCGCCGGGCAAAGAGGTAGTTATAAAGCGCGGTGCGCAGGCCACCGATGTGCAGAAGGCCCGTCGGGCTTGGCGCAAAGCGAACGCGGACGATAGACTTGTTCGACAAAACAGCGTGTGAGTGGTGAGATTACATCTGCACCAATCTACTCGACCTGTTTTTCGGCTTCAACGGTAACGCCCGGGTAGAAGACATAAACCGGCTCAACTCGCCAGTACGTGCCGGCTGGTCGAAACTCAACGCTTTCCTGGCCAACCGAAATGCTTGTGGTAGCCGGCAATTCGTTCGCCGGACGTGCAAGCCCGGCACCGAGCAGGAAGACACCGACGACAGCCGCGGCCGCCCGTCCCATGCCGACGTGCATTGTTCGATCCCAGAGGGACGACGAGTCTACCCGCTGATCGTCCCGCCGTTTCAGCACGTCCAGCCTGGCCATCAACGTGGCATCGCAGGATGGCGGGACATGCATCGGCTCACTCCTGCTGAGCCGGCGAAATGCCAGGACGCTGTCCAGTGTTGCGCGACAGTCAGAACATTCGGCAAGATGCCGGAACAGCATCGCCTGCCCATCGCCTGATAGTCCACCATCGACATACTCCCCTACGAGCAGGCCCCAGTGGGACTCTGCCGGCGTCGGCGCTTCTTCGGCTGCGCCGGTTGCCCATTCCCGTGCGTCGCTCATCGTTTTGTCGAAATCCTGATTTGTTCTCCCGGAACACGAACGGGCTCCGGTGTAGTCTTTGGGGCCGTCCTGGTCGCCGCACCCGGCGATGACGGCGGCGGCGTGGACATCCACGGCGCGAGATACGATGCCAGCTTGCGTCGGGCCTTAAACAGCCTCGACTTTACCGAGCTGACGGACGACCGTGTGACGGCCGAAATTTCGTCATACGACAATCCCTGATACTCACGCAGAATCAGCACCTCCCGGTACTCAACCTTCAGTTCCATCAGGAACCGGTTTACGAGTGCGGCCTGCTCCGAGCGCTCAAGCTTACTTGCCGGCGTTCCACGCGCCGCGCGCAGCGATGCCTCGTCCTCAAGCGGGACGGTGCGTCGATCTCTACGCATCAGATTGTAGCACTGATTACGCGCGATCGTGAACAGCCAGCTTCGAAACGCACTGGTCTTCAGCAATCGTGCGCGGTTCTCATAGACGCGGAGGAAGGTCTCCTGCAACGCATCCTGGGCCAACTCCTCATCCAGAAGCATCTTTCTGCAGTAGACGTAGACCTGCCCCTTGTAACGATTGTAGAGCGTTACAAAAGCGAACTCGTCTCCTTCCTGGAAGGCGTCGATCGTCGCTTTTTCGTCCACTGGAGCGTAATGGTTCATAGCGCGAGACGTGCCGTATATTGATGAAAGACACTTCTTCGGGCGAAAAGTTGCTCTGGATTGTGCTTTGCTGCGGCAGTTTTTTTGTGCTGGATGGCATGAAATCGGTCCGGGGCGAGGCAGACGTGGCCGTGATCGTCCTAGCCTCGATGAAAGCCTGGCTTCCATTGGCCTGAGCCTCCGTGGATAGGGCAAAGATTTGTCTAACGTGGAACCGTTTCGCGCCCGGGTTCGTGCAGGATGACTTTGCGACCACCAAACCTCGTTTTGTGACAGGAATGCGCCCCTTCTACTCTCTGGCCGTCGTATTTGCCGCCACATTGGTGTATGGTTGTTCGGGCCCAGCGCCCATGACCCAAGAGGCAGTCGATAACAACATCGTTGCCCGCTTCGCGGATCAGCGCATCGCATTCAGCGAACTCACCGCAGAGTATGAACGCTCTGCCGGGCTCAGCGAGGAGCCCGTCCAGGATACCCTGGCCGCGTACCAGGACTTCCTCGACCGGTATGTCAATTACCGACTCAAGGTTCTCGAGGCCCAGGCGGCGGGTTATGACAGGGACCGCGAAACGCTGGCTGAGATTGACGGCTACCGAACCCAGTACGCGCGTCCCTACCTGCTTGACCGTGCAGTGCTGGACCCGATCGTGCGTGACCTCTATGCGCGTCAGCAGGAGGCTGTTGATGTCAGTCACATTCTTATTCAGGTAGCGAACAATGCTTCGCCCGCTGACACGCTTGCCGCTTTCGAGAAGCTGTCCGCAATCGCTGACTCCGTTCGCGCCGGCACCGACTTCGGCGTACTCGCCGCGCGCCACTCACAGGACCCATCGGCGCAAGGTGATATGAACGCGCCGGGCTATCACGGTCGACTCGGATACATCGTCGGTGGCACAACGGTAAAACCGTTTGAGGACGCGGCGTATGAGACGCCGGTCGGCGAACTGTCGGAGATTGTGCGGACGCGCTTTGGATACCACCTGCTCAAGGTGCACGCCCGCCGGACGACGCCTGGCGACGTTCGGATCTCCCACATAATGATCACGCCGCAGGGCCAGACCGCAGCCGACTCGTCGGCCGCGGCCGCCCGACTGGACACGGTCGTAACGCAACTCCGCGATGGTGCTGACTTCGCTGCACTCGCCGCGATCTATTCGTCTGATCAGCAATCCGCATCTCGTGGCGGCGACCTCGGATTCATTTCCTTCGGCAGCCGCTTTGTTCAGGAGATGAAAGATGTTGCGTTCGGCATCGAGGAAATCGGCGACGTGTCGGACCCGATTGAAACACGCTACGGCTTTCATCTGATCAAACTGACTGATCGAAAAGAGCCGGCTTCACTTGAAGCTTCGTATGACGAGTTGAAGACGCGTGCTTCGCGTATGCCCGAGGCACTCTTTCGCGAATGGGCGTATGCAGACTCGATGCTGATTGTCCGGGGTGCCGTCGTCGATACCACCGTGGCCGACCAATACCTCGCCGCGTTTGACGCGGATACACTCGCGAATATGGACGACATTCCGGACGAGTGGCGATCGGTGTCGGTCGCGTCGCTGGGTGACTCGACGTACACGTTGGCCGACTATGTCGCAAACGCGCCATGGCAACGCTTTACGGATGTCATGGACATCGACGAGGCAGAAGTGCGCCGACGTACGCTTACTGAGTATATGCGGGGTCGACTGATCAACTTTGAGATGTCGGCGCTTGAAGATTCCGATCCAGACTTCGCACGTACGATCC
>JAUIJQ010000201.1 GCA_030431165.1 Rhodothermia bacterium
CAGGGTGTGACGGGCTTTGTGCTGCCCGTCCTGCTCCTGATCGTAGTCTTCAGACGAAAGATAAAGGAAATCGGCCTCGGGCTCGGCGACTGGAAGCTCGCGCTGACACTGGCCCTCGCATACGTCCCGTTCGTGATCGTTGGAACGTGGGTTCTATCCGACCAGGTCGCGTTCCAGCAACACTACCCCCATTTTAGTGCAGCGGCCAGATCATGGAAGTTCTTCCTGTTGTACGAGCTGCTGTTTCTCTTCTACTGGGTCGGATGGGAGTACCTGTGGCGCGGATTTGTTTTGTTCGGCACCGCGCCAACATTTGGCGTAAACGCCATCTTTGTGCAAGCGATGCCGTTTGCGATCCTGCACATGGAGAAGCCGCTACCCGAAGCCGTGCTCAGCCTCATCGGTGGGGTCGCGCTCGGCGCACTTGTCTGGCGCTGTCGTTCGTTCTGGATTGCCGTCCCGATACACGCCGTGCAGATGCTGTTTCTCGACCTCTTCTGCTCGCTCCGCGCCCGCACCGGTTCGTCCGGACTTGGGATAGACGCACTGTCCGAAGCGCTGCGCGGACTGTTCTAGTCACGGCACGAGGCAGCGGGGCTTACCAGCCGTACGATAGTGTCAAAACGTGGCCCGGCCCGCCAAAACCGTCCGAGAACGGGACGATCGCATAGTCGAACTCGAAGGCATCAAACGACAGGCCCAACCCCAGCGTGAGTCCTCGAAGGGCGTCGTTGGTTACATACCCGACGCGCGCGACAATGGTCTCGAGGACAACTCCTGATGCGGCCACATGCAGCCGACTGTCGTTGGTTGATGTAATCTGCTCCAGTTCAACCGCCACCATCAAATCGAGCAAGGGAAACCCGTCTTCGACCGCAACGACCTTGAACGGGTAGATCGCAACCCCGGCACGGATTGTTGTCGGCAGATCGGTGACAAACGCGGGCACCTCAGAAAGCGTACCGACGTGAAGCAGCGACGCACCGAGGCGAACGCCGTGATCAAACGCGTCAAAGATGACACCGACGTCGCCGGCGAATCCGTTTGAGCCGTTCGACGAGATGCGCTGCGCAACAAACTTGCCCGTGGCGCCAAGCTGTAGTCGCCCGAATCGTCTCGCAATCGTCAAGCCCGTTGTGAGATACTGGGCGCCGGCGGTACCACCAAGTTCCGGGGTATCTTCACCGCCCGCATCGGATGCAATAAGAAAAGCAGCGACGCCAGAACGCGTGCCGACTTTGGCGCGCCCCGCAAGTCCGTACGTCCTCGTTCGTCCGACCCAGATGTGGTGTGCGATTCCGAGCTCGTGACTTGCATCAATACGTCGCGAACCGTCGTGGTGCTGTCGCGAGGCGGGAAAACGGTCATCGGCTATGCCCGCCGGATTCCAGAACGATGCAAATGCGGCCTGTGCTGAGCCGATGCCGGTATCGCCGAGTCCCGCAGCCTCCGCATTGATTCCCGTTGTCAGGATGGGCAGCACAGCCTGCTGGGCGTACACTTCACCGCGGGATCCAACGACAAACAGGGTGACTACGGCTATGGCTAACGAAACAGCAAACCGCCGCCCGCTGCGAAGACGTCTTGCGGAACACCGCCTCAAAGGAAGACGCGCATTGTGAGCATGTGCATCGCGCCCGTCGCCAACGGTTCAAGCACGACCGCATAGCCCGCTCTCACGGTCAGGTTGCCCAGATCCTGCAACACGGTAAAACCGGCAGTTGGGCTGACATCGTCGACAAGATCAGATCCGACCCGGTCGAGTCCGGCCATAATGCCGAAGATGTCTGTGACCGCGTACTCGGCGCCTACGCGGAACCGGCCGCTTGTGCGATACAACGTTTCAGCAGTTGAAGACTGAATGGGGCCAACGCCCACCAGTTCGACGTTCGACGAACGAGCTTCAAGCGTCTCGAGCATCACCTCGTACTCTCCGTTTACGCGGAGTCGCCCGGCCGGGTGTTGCAGCGAAGCGCCGAGCCTGAGTCGACGAGGGAAATGATCAACCGTGGTCTTACCCGCGCCGCCGAATGCACCAGACGTATCCCAGTCGAACTTGGCAAGCAGATCCTCAATCACAAGACCAACCGAGACATGATCAGTCGCCTTCGCGACGATCCCGACATCCAGTCCAACGGAATTGACCGGTTCAACCTGCGCGTACAGATCTGACCTGAAAAGCTGCAACGACATGCCCACCGAAACGCGCTCAGACATCCGCAATCCGAACGCCATGAAGAACGCGAACTCGTCAGTCGAGAGATTCTCGGTATGGAAGCCCGAGTTGTCCCGGCCGTCGATCTTGCTCACACCGGCATGGACAAAGCCGATGGCAACGCCGGCGCGAGGCCGGAGTGGCGCACCAAACTGTACCGACTGGAGTTGTCGGTCCATCCGGAGGTAAGCTGCCGACAAACCGAAGTGCTGCCCCGTCAGGTCGGGCGCAAGTGCCGGGTTGTAATACTGTTGACTGACCACGCACGTCGTGCACGAGGCCACCGACGCACAGCAGCACGACGACGGCGGTAATCGGCGAGCGAAACAGTGCCTGGATGGTTGCCGCTATGCGCACTTGCAGGGTCATTCAAGCAACAGGATTTTTCCCCAGACGACGCCGCTGCCGGTATCGACGGAGTAGAAGTATGTGCCGTTCGCCATACGCAAACCGCGACCGTCGGTACCATCCCAGACAGACTCCGAGATTCCGGCTGATCGATTCTCCGCTGGTAGTTGTCGAACGACGTTCATCCCAAAGTCGAAGATTGTCACTTCGACGTCGGAGGCAGACTGCGTCTCATAGCGAATCCGAACAAAACGATCCGCAACCGGCGAAAACGGGTTCGGATATGCGAACGTGTCTACTGACGGAATTTCATCCGTTTCAACGGCGGGCTTGAGCGGTACCTCAACTCGAAAAGAGGACCACGTTGATCCGCCGTCAACACTTCGCAAGATGCCGTCGGATGTCCCGACCCACACCTCATCGTCATCGGCTGCAACCGCCAGGACGTCGGTTCCAAACTTGACGGGGCGGTCGTCGGGTGACGCAAGCGTAAAGTCGCGAATCGTCGTCCACGTCGCGCCGTTGTCGTCGCTGAAGAACAAACCGCTGGTGCGCCCGGCAACCCAGGCACGCTCGCCCGAAAAAGCAAAGTCAATGAACCGCTCACCCGTCAGCACCTGCTCAAAGGTGTCTCCACCGTCCCGCGTTACAGACACACCGCTGCGTCCACCGGCATCACCGGTTTCCAGTGCCTCCCATGTGGCCATCCAGATGGCTGATCCGGACTGTGTGACCTGCTCGGCCATGGCAACCACCCAGCTACCGGTCATTGACGCCGACGTGCCATCGGGTTCAATACGACGCCACGATTCGCCGTCGGTGGATACGTTAACGCCCTTCGGCGTGCCTGCCCAAATAGAACCATCCGATGCAAGGAGCACCGAAAAACCCATGTGGTTGAAGTTGCCAAGGTTCCCGCGGCGCGGCTCGATCACAAAATCGTACGCGACGTCCGGCTGAATGGCATCAAGGGTATCCGGCGGCAAGACGACGCGTTCCCAACTGCGCCCCTCATCAGAAGATTTCCGGATCCCGCTTGCCCAGCCGGCAACCCAGATCTCGCCGCGTGCCGCGTCGTAGTCAACGTCGTACGGCGGACTCTGCTGCGGTACGATTATATCGAGCGCGCGGATCGTACTGACCCCGTAGGTCACGAGCGTGTCCCCCGGGCTGTCGATCTGGGGCTGACGCAACGTAAAGTTCTCGCCGCCGTCGGTCGACACCAGAAAACCGCCGGCCGTCTGAATGCCACCGTTGTCCTCGTCGTTGTAGCCCAGGCCAATGACAACCGTCTGCCCTTCGATGTCGAGAGAAAAGACGCGGCTCTCGCCAAGCAAGGTCTCAACCGATGGCGTCTCCCAGGTCGTCCCGCCGTCGGCGGTCATACTGATGAAAGGGCCGGCCCAAAGCGAGTCGCCGTTGAGGAAAAGGTTTGACACCGAGTTACCAAGGATGCCACCCGTAGGCTCAAATGCTTGAAGCGCACCGCGCTTGTCGAGCTGCTGTGCCGACGACGTGCCCGCAGTTCCGATCGATACCACCAGCATCAGCGTCAGCGTAGTGATCGTCGTAATTGCCGCCGGCAACTCAGTGCACTCTTTGTAGTCAGTCCAACGCATCTACTGGATTGTCACCGGTTTTTCGACAACCGCGCTCTCGTTTCCATTTCGATCAAAGGCCTGAAGCTCAAACACCTGTACGCCCGCAGGGACACCGACCGGTACGTCAAAAGCTGCGGTAAACCGACCGTCGCCCGCCACTTGGTCTCCCAGCGTTTCGCCGTCGTCATACATGTTGAACGTCTGACCATTTGGTGTCTTGATCTCAACACGCAACAGGTTCGCCACACCATCCGGGTCGGTGACATTGGCAACAATGATCAGGACAGCGGGCGGCGTAATGGGTTCTGGCGAAGACTCAACCGACTCAATCACGGGCGGACTTCCGGGTGCATTGGAAGCGTCGAGCAGCAAGTTGCCGACGGCCTGATTGCTGAGCTGACCGAGCCCGTCAGCGGCATACACAACGACGGTGTAGTTGCCCGGCTGCCCCACCGGCAATGTCAGCGTAGCAGATGCTGAAAACGTGTTGCCCGATGTTGCTTCCAGCGTTCCGCTCGCTATCGGAATGCTGGAACGCAACGGGGGCCTGACGACGTAGTTGACGGCGCTGATGTCGCCTGTGGCACCACCGTCAACGTCAACGGATATCGACAGCGTTACGGGAAGATTCCCATCATCGATATCCGCCGGATTTACCGTTGCGAGATCAATTATGCGCGGCGAAAACTCAAGAGTAGACACACGTGGCGGGGCATCCGAAAGATCTCTGGTTCCCGGGACGGTGTCGCATCCCACGCCGACAAGTACGGCGATGATGAGCAGCGTCGCGCCGGTCGCGCTGCGGAGAGACGCGCTGCTGAAAGACGCGCTGCGAAAGGATAAAGAGTGCTTCAGGGGATCCACGTCACGTGTTTGCCCACCGCGGCGATGAGTGGGGCGTTGGGCTACAGGACCGGCGGGGGAAGGCGCAAACGAACTCTTGCATACCGTGTTCCATCATCGTGCGCGCGGGGCGTCACGGCACTGCGGTCCTGGCACACGGCGACGCGCACCTGCATCGCGGCCGAAGCTATACCGTGTAAAGCGGACGGATGCTGAAGCACAGGATGAAAATGAGAATCGAAAGGTACCCGATGACCTTGCGACCGCGCGTCAGCGGCGTGTGATCTTCGACGGGCGGATGGTCGGCGCGAATCAGGAATACTATAAGTGCGCTCCAAACCAGCCATCCGGAATACCCAAACTGCTTTACCGACGGGCCAAGCGAGTTGGCAACCGCAGTAAGCAATACGATCCCCGCCAACCCCGGCGCGATGAACGCGTGGTTGCCGGCAAACAGTCGGTACAGGTATACATACAGCAGGGCAGAAATCAATACCCACCGCGCCGGCTCCAGTGTCACAACCCAGGACGGCAGCGCCATCGTCTGAAAATCGATCGCCGTCAGCCCGATCGACCCCGACAACAGAAGCAACAACACAAACCCGCGCGCCAGCCTGCCATGCCATCGGGCCCCGAGCAGCGCGTAGAGGATGTGACCACCGTCTAGCTGCCCGACGGGCAACAGGTTGAGGGCGGTAAAGAACAGGCCCAGCCACGCCGCAAACAGGAGCGGGTAGTGATACATCTCATACATAGGCGGGACGTCGTCAAAGAACTGCGAGACGGCCCAGTACAGGATCGTCTGTCCCACCATGATTGTCGAACCGGGCTGCGCCTCAGGGTCAGCAATTGGCTCATCCGGGAAGTGCCCGTATTGATCGACATACTCCTTGAGCGCCTCATGGCCACCGTAGGTCTCGACGTACTCGGGACCGGGCAGCGTTGCAAACGCCACAACAAGCATCACCACGGCAACAACAAACCCGGCGATGGGCCCGGCAGCGCCGATGTCGAACAGGCGCCGCAAATCAGGAATCGGCTCCTTGATCCTGATCACCGCACCCAGGGTGCCCACGCCCAGGAACGGAAGCGGGATATAAAAAGGGAGCGTAGTCCGAATCGCATGAATCTTACCGGCGAAATAGTGGCCGAACTCATGAACCGTCAGAAAGAGCAGCAGTCCGCCGGCGAACATGCCGGCTTCGCCGATAAAGCCAAGGTCGATTGCTGAGATGCTCTCCGGAGAATGCGCCGACCATACGACCCAGGTGGCCATCACCGACACAACCGTGAGCAGGAAGAGCAGTACGTGTAGAAGCGGTCGGTCCGTTGACTCACGCATTGGCAAGTGCTGAAAGGCCTGCCTCGATCCGTTCGGCGGCCTGTT
>JAUIJQ010000202.1 GCA_030431165.1 Rhodothermia bacterium
TCATCGGCAATGATCTGGCTTCCAACGAGGACCTGGATGCCGTCGATGACGACGTCAAAAAAGTCGTAATGGACTCCGTCAACTTCGCCGACGAGAATCCCTTCCCGGCGCTGGAAGAAATCTACGAAAACGTCTACGCCCAGGAAGACTACCCCTTCCTGGCCTGACACACAGCGCCGCAAATCAACATTCAGTCTTTGTTCAGGTAGCAGACAGCAGAATGGCAACTCTACAGTTTCGTGAAGCGATCCGAGCCGCCATGGTGGAGGAGATGGATCGGGATGACCGGATCTTCCTCATTGGTGAGGAAGTGGCCCAGTACAACGGGGCATACAAGGTCTCCGAAGGTATGCTTGATCGGTTCGGCGAGAAGCGCGTAATCGACACACCGATCTCCGAGAACGGGTTCTCCGGGCTGGGCATCGGTGCAGCGTTGAATGGACTGCGACCGATCGTCGAGTTCATGACGTTCAACTTCTCATTTGTCGCGATCGACCAGCTCATTAACAATGCCGCCAAGATCCGGTATATGTCTGGCGGACAGTTCGGCGTTCCGATCGTATTTCGCGGTCCGAATGGTGCCGCCGGGCAGCTTGCGGCGACGCACAACACGTCGACGGAGTCGATTTACGCGACGATTCCGGGACTGAAGGTCGTATCGCCTTCGAATCCCGATGACGCAAAGGGTCTTCTGAAGACGGCAATTCGTGATGATGATCCGGTCGTGTTTCTCGAAAGCGAAGTGATGTACGGGATGAAGGGCGAGGTGTCGGATGCATCCGACTACCTTATCCCGATCGGGAAGGCTCGCGTTGCTCGTGAGGGGACCGATGTCACTCTCGTTGCGCACGGCAAGAGCTATTGGCTTGCACTCAAAGCCGCCGACGAACTTGAAAAGGACGGCCACTCGGTGGAGGTAATTGATCCGCGTACGATCCGACCATTTGATATTGACACGGTCATTGAATCGATTACCAAGACGAATCGATGTGTAATCATCGACGAGAGCAACCCGTTTGCGAGCATCTCGTCGGAGATCGCATATCAGATTCAGGAACGGGCCTTTGATCATCTGGACGCCCCGGTGCTCAGAATCACATCGAAAGACGTGCCGGCACCGTACGCGAAGAATCTGATGGAGTACTACATGCCTCAGGTTCAGGATGCGATTGACGCCTGCAAGAAGGTCATGTACGTTAACTGATCAGGAATCCAAACACCGAGTCCAATTCCCCAATGGCGATTCCAGTCGAAATGCCCAAGATGAGTGACACCATGGAAGAAGGTGTCCTCGTATCGTGGCTGGTTGATGAAGGCGCAGCTATCGCGCCAGGCGACGTCATCGCGCAAGTCGAAACGGACAAAGCGACGATGGACCTAGAGTCGTACGATGACGGCGTACTACTCAAGAAAGTTGTTAACGAAGGAGATGCCGTGCCAATCGGTGCGCTGATTGCCGTTCTGGGCAAGGAGAACGAAGACATCTCGGATATCCTGTCCAACTACGAAAACGTGGGTGGAGACGGCCAGCAGGGCGCCGCACCCGCGACCATCGATTCGGCGCCTGACTCCGGCGAGCAGTCGAGCGCCTCAGCGCCGGCCGCCCCGATTCTGCCTGAAGACGGTCGTGTGAAGTCATCTCCGCTGGCCCGCAAACTCGCCGCAGAGCACGGACTCAACCTCGCGACCGTTCGCGGATCTGGTCCGGATGGGCGCATCGTAAAACGCGATGTTGTCGCCGCAGTTGGCTCGGGTTACCAGGCACAACCTGCTGTTGCGAAGCAGGCGCCTGCCACTCCGACGACGCCTGCAGCGCCTGCCCGTACGCCTTCCCCCGTCGCGCCACCGCCGCCGGTCCTGCCGATGGCAACCGACCAGCCCGATGAGACTGTACGCATTTCGCAGATGCGAAAGACAATCTCACGCCGGTTGTCCGAAAGCAAGTTTACCGCGCCCCATTTCTACCTCACAATCGATGTAGACATGGCGGCGACGGCTGAAGCGCGGTCGAAGGTGAACGCCCTGGCTGAAAAGCAGGGCGGCGCCAAGATCTCGTTCAACGACTTCGTTACGAAGGCATGTGCGCTGGCGCTGAGGAGTCATCCGGCGGTGAACGCATCGTACAATGAGAAGGATGGCGTCATTGCTTACCACAAGCAGGCTCATGTAGCCGTCGCAGTTGCCGTTGATGAAGGCCTGCTCACGCCGGTAATCCGGAATGCGGACTTCAAGGGGCTTGACCAGATCGCACGTGAGACGCAGTATCTCGCGCAGCGGGCGCGTGCTAAAGAACTTCAGCCAGATGAATTCCAGGGGTCGACGTTCACGACGAGCAACCTGGGTATGTTCGGCATTGAGGAGTTCACGGCGATTATCAACCCGCCCAATGCGTGTATCCTTGCAGTTGGCGCTATTCGCAACACGCCAGTGGTCAGGGATGGTGAGCTTGCCATCGGGACGATGATGAAGGTTACGCTTTCCTGCGATCACCGCGTTGTGGACGGTGCCACGGGAGCCGCCTATCTGGATACCGTTCGCAGCTTCCTCGAGAACCCGGCGACGATGCTGCTATAGCCGGAAGCAGGTCGGGCGCCGTTGATCGGGGCGCGGATAGTATGATCCTTGCCCACCTATCGGATCTCCACTTTGGGAAGCTGTGCGATGCACACGTAGTGGAGTGCCTCGTCAATGACGTGCAGGCGTGCGGAGCTTCCGCCGTTGTGATAAGCGGTGATCTGACCCAGCGTGCACGCAAGCGGGAGTGGAGGGGTGCCGAGCAACTGATCGCTGACCTCGCCGCTGATCCGACGATCGTGATACCGGGAAACCACGACGTGTTTGCGTGGTGGTTTCCGATTCGTCGGCTGGTGACGCCACTGACACGGTATCAAACGTACATCCGTCCGCAGCTTGACATGGAGTGGTCTGACGGGTCAGTAGCCGTGCTCGCCCTGAACGACGCACACGGCTGGACGGTCAAAGGCGGCCGCTTCAGTTTGAAGCAACTTGATCGGCTGCGCGCGTTTGGACAATCACACAGTAGCGCCAGACATCGTGTGCTCGTTGTACATCACCAGATCGTGCCATCTCAATTCACCGGCCGGGGGGATGTCGCGACCAGATCGGCGGAGCTTCTGGGCGCAGCCGGCAAAGCCAGGATTGACGTTGTACTTGACGGACACATACACAGGTCGAGTAACCGGGTGATCCCGGCCGGTACGTCGGATTGGGAGCTGATTCAGTGCACCGGCGGCACGGCAACAAGCAGCCGCGGTCGTTTTGAGGATACAGGTCGCAACCTGTACAACCTGATTCGGCTGGGTGAGACCGTGACCATTGAAGAGCGCTGCTACAACCGCGAAGCGCGGAGATTCGAGCGTGAGCGGTCAAGCTCGTACCGCCGTCTGAACACTGGGTGGACGTTCATCGACGAAAAGCGCAGCGAGACATGAGTAATCGCACCCGCGTCGTCAGCGCCTGGAACGACAACAGCCCGACATCGAACAGTAGACCGGGCCGCGCCGTAGTTGAATGGTTCTTCTACGGGCACCTCGCTATTCCACTTATTGCGGCTGGTCTGACGGCGAGCGCCCTGCTTGTGGCAGGCGCGGGCTGGAGCTGGCGAGCCCTGCTGCTATCGGCTGCCGGTGCAAACTTTGTCTATCAGCTTGAGTCACTGGGATCGAGTCGCCGGGAAGATCTTGTCAACCAGCCCGGCCGCGTCGCATGGCGAGAACGCAACATCGGATACGCCCTTGCCAGTCTGACAATCTCAGCCGCAATCGTATTGTCGGTACTCGCGATCAGTCCGGAGCGATTGGTTTTGGTCGCTGTCGGGCTTGGAGCCGTGGGCATACTGTACGCGTCACCGCTACTGCCGGGTGGTACGAGACTCAAGCGGTATCGCTATGCAAAGCCGACAATGATTGCGGCGGCGTGGTCGGTTGGCACGGTCCTGTTGCCGCTGCTCGTTGTCGGTCGTTCGGGCGATGCGACCGCGATCGTGATGCTCACGACATATCGGTTCCTGTTTCTCTTGCCGAACGCCCTTTGTTCTGACCTTACCGACGTTGTTGGTGATCGCGAGGCCGGCTTGCGGACTGTCGCATCGACGCTGGGAGTACGCGTGACGAAGTTCGCCAGCCTCATTTTCGCGTCGGCGGCGGCCGTGTTGCTTGCAGCGTTTGTAGTGGTTGCCGGATCGGGAGGAGCCGCCGGCTGGTCTGCGACGCCTCAATGGGTTGCAATCGAGCTGTTTGGGTTGCTGGGGACGGTACTGGCGATTGCGAGCTATGAAAGGCTGGCAGATAGAGGGATGGGCTACCGTTGGCTGCTCGATGGATCGTTGCTCTGGTTTCTGGCACACGTTGCAGTACTGCGCTTGATCTGATGTGCCACGAGTGAACCCATTCAAGAAAACAGCGTTTATATCGCTGTTTCGCTGAGTTTTATGCAGGAAACGCCGAATTTGGCTCCGGTTGTTTGCCAGGGTAGCAGGATTTGCAGGGACGATCGGCGGTCCTGTTTGTAACATAACAGTTTGTACGGGCCAGCTGACACCTACATGCGCCGATCTGCTACGTTCTTTCCCATTCTTGCCGTGCTATTCCTGGGCCTCGTTTCGCGCTCTGCCGAAGCCCAGGCCGACGTGGAGTTCTATGTCGATCAGGCGACATTTGGTTACGGCGACGGGAATACGCTCCTGGAGGTTTACCTGGCATTCGCCGCGACGACGCTGACGTTCGACGCCGCAGAGTCGGGCATGCTGGCTCAATTGCCTGCGGTGTTTGCGCTGCGGCGCAGTACATCGGCTGCTCTTGAGGGCACACCGACGGAGGCGGTCTGGAGTGACACCACCACGATGAGTTTTCTCATCGCGGACACGTCGTCGATCGTGGAGGGACAATACTTCGTGCATCAGACGAGGACCGCTGTCGCGCCGGGCGAATACGAGCTGTCGATCGATTTCCTCCCGGTAGCCGACTCGGTTCGCACGTTGACTTCGTTTTCGCGTGAGATCGTGGTACCCGACTACAGCGCAGCCGCGGTGCCGGCGTTATCCGAGATCACCGTCGCGTCCTCTATTGGTCGCTCCAGTGACCGGGACAATGTCTTCTTCAAGAATGGCCTGGAGATTCGCCCTAATCCGAACAAGATTTTTGGTGGAGGTGCGAGCCGGCTGTTCTACTACGCCGAGGCATATAACGTGGGGAGCGTCGTGGACGAAGGCAGTCAGTACACCGTGCTCGCATACGTCGCCGAGGCGAACCGGCCCGAGGCAGTTGGTGGCCTCTCGCGTCGAACCCAGCGCGCGGTCAGGACGCCGGATGTGCTCGTTGGCACGTTTGATCTCGGCGCGCTACCCAGTGGTTCGTACTTCCTCAGACTTGTTCTTCTTGGTCCGACAAACGAAGCGATTGTCGAGACGTCCAACAAGTTTTTCGTCTACAACCCGGATGTCCAACGAGAGGTTGTAGTAGCTGAGGAGGTTTCGTTTGAAGCCAGCGAGTTCGCAAGTTTGTCAGACGATGAGCTCGATGTTGCATTTGAGCGCATCCGAACGATCGCGACCGACACGGAGCGTCGCAGGATGCGATCGATCGATGATGCCCAGGAGCGGCGTCGGTTTCTTTATGACTTCTGGCTGGTTCGGGATCCTAACCCCGGTACGCGCGACAACGAGTTCAGGGAAGAATTCTACCAGAGGATCCAGTACGCAAACGAGCGGTACTCGACCAGCTTCACAGAGGGCTGGAAATCGGATCGCGGCAACATTATCCTGAAGCACGGCCTACCGTCCAATATCGAACCCCACCTTTATGATCGTGGGATGGCTCCGTACGAAATCTGGCAGTACAACAACATCCCAGGTGAGGGACAGGGGCTCTTTATCTTTGGCGACCCGCAGGGCTTTGGCGAGTTCGAGCTGATGCACTCTACTGTATCTGGCGAACGACAGAATCCGTCCTGGCAGTCTGACCTTTCGCGGAGGTAGCAGCGGAGGTTGTTTCGCCGGCTTCTGTTTCAGATTTTCGGAGCGCTCGCGTGCGGGCGCTCCTTCTTTTTTGTCAATTGATCGGGATATGACACAGACGTTAATAGAGTCACTCAAGCAACACGTCGGACAAACCGTAACGATTCGAGGGTGGCTGCACAATCGGCGCTCTTCGAAAGGACTTGAGTTCCTGGTCGTTCGGGACGGATCCGGCGTCGTGCAGTGTGTAGTGACGCGTGATCAGGTGGATAATGCGACGTGGGAAGCGGCCTCGAGCCTGACCCACGAATCATCGCTGGAGGTAGTGGGGACGGTACGCGAAGACGACCGCCAGCTCGGTGGCGTCGAGGTCACTGCAGATCGTGTTGCTGTCGTGAGCCTTGCAGAGGAAT
>JAUIJQ010000203.1 GCA_030431165.1 Rhodothermia bacterium
TCGCATCCTGAAGGACCTTGCGTTCTGGGATGTCTACCACGAGCACTGCTCCTACTTCAGCAAAGGTTCGCTGGCGCGACTGTTTCGCAGCCAGGGCTTTGACGTCGCGCGCCTCTGGACCGACTACGACGATCAGTACCTGATGATCGAGGCGCGACCGAGCACCGGGACGCCGACGGGTCCGCTGGCAGATGAGGAAGATGTTCAGACGCTACAGCTTGAGGTCGAAGACTTTGCCAGACGTATTGGTCCACGGCTCGACCACTGGCGCGGGTTCCTGAATCTCCTGCACAGTGAGGGCAAGCGTGTTGTTCTCTGGGGTGGCGGTTCAAAAGCCGTTGCCTTTTTGACAACGCTCGGAATGCAGGAGCAGGTTGAGTGTGCCGTCGATATCAATCCGCATAAACACGGAACGTATCTCGCGAAGACCGGGCACGAAATCGTCGCCCCCGACTACCTGCGGTCCAATCCGCCGGATGTCGTGATCATCATGAATCCGATTTACCACGACGAGATCTCGCGGGATCTGAACGCGATGGGGCTGTCGCCGAGAATCGTGCACATTGACGTGGATCCGAGTACTGTCGACCTATGACCCTGACGTGTCCTGTTTCCGGCTCTGAGAACTGTGAGGTGTTTCTCCAGGTGCCGGCTGTCCCGGTCTTCTGCAACGTCTTGTACGATTCACGCGAGGAGGCGATTGCAGCCCCCCGCGGTGAGATAGCACTTGCCTTTTGTCGTGATTCGGGTCATGTCTTCAACGCGGCGTTTGATGCGTCGCTGACGGAGTATTCGCCCGCCTACGAGAACTCGCTCCACTTCTCGCCGCGCTTTCAGCAGTTTGCCGAGCAACTTGTGGATCGGCTGATCGATACCTACGACATCCGGGGCAAGCGCGTGATCGATATCGGATGTGGAAAAGGCGACTTTCTGCAAATGGTGTGCGAGCGAGGCGACAATCGCGGGTTGGGTTTTGATCCTTCGTACGAAGAAGACCTGACGGACGAGAACGCGCAGCAACTGTTCACCGTCGTAAAGGACCTTTACTCCGAGAAGTACGCTGATCAGCCGGCTGATCTCGTAAGCTGTCGCCACGTGCTCGAGCACATCGAGGAGCCCCCGGCGTTTATGCGCGCGGTGCGCAAGACGATCGGTGACCGACGCGACACGGCTGTCTACTTTGAAGTCCCGAACCTGCTCTTCATCCTTGACGACATGGCCGTCTGGGATATCATCTACGAACACGTCGGATACTTCAGCACGCACTCGCTGTCGCGTGTGATGCGTGAAGCCGGCTTCGACGTGAAAGCTGCGTATCCGGCATTCAACGGACAGTACCTGGGCATCGAGGCCAAACCAGCCGCGCCCGGCGAAAGAGGTGCGCCGTTCGAAGCCGACACCAACCCTGCGGGATTGGCAGAGACCGTCAAGACGTTTACCGAGCGTTATCGGGGCAAGGTGGGAGAGTGGTCGTCCTTGATCGATCAGATCAAGTCAGACGGCAAGAAGGCGGTCATCTGGGGCGCGGGTTCAAAAGGGGTGACCATTTTGAACACGCTTGGTGTGACCGAAGGCGTTGAGTACGCCGTTGATATCAATCCGCGCAAACAGGGAAAACATGTTGCCGGCACCGGCCAGCAGATCGTCGCGCCCGAGCATCTTGCTGAATACAAGCCCGATGTTGTTCTGCTCATGAACGGCATTTATGAGCAGGAAGTGCGCAAAATGGTCGCGGGGCTTGGTCTGAATCCCGAGTTCGTGGTGGCGTAGCGCAACACGGTCGCCTGGCGTACGTAGTCGGCTGCACAAAACCACACACGATTGAGGGTTGGCATGCCGCACGTGAGCCGCACTATTCTCTGTTTTGCCCTGCTTGGCCTGACCACACTGTCGGTGACAGACAAGGCAGCAGCGCAGGACATCCCGACAGGAGTCTGGACCGGAACCATCGAGCCGCCGAACGGCCAGTTTATCGACGCGACGTACAACGTGCGTTTTGAGTCCGACAGCCTGAAAATCCGGATCATCGTGCCGCAGATGGGCGAAGTTGACGCCACCGACGTTCGGATGGAGGAAGGCAATCTTCTCTTCACCTGGTTCCCGGGTGCTGAACTGACCTGCGTGCTCAAGCCGCGCGACGAAGGACGATTCAGGGGCGCGTGCACGGATCCAGACGGCGAACCCGGCTACCTGACGATGGTGCCGCCGAAAGACTGATTGCGCCGGTATGGCCTGCAGCCCGCGGGACTGCTGGGAGGCAACCGCCGCATGGCTTAGAAATCGAAGCCGAACCGGAAGCCCAGGTTGACCGGCTCGTCGCGGTCGCCAATTGCCGCGATGAGGCGCACGGGGCCAACGCGTGTACGAACCGCGACTTCGATGCCGGCGCCAATCGATAGCGGTGCGTCAAGTAAAGCTTCGATAGCGTCGGGCAGCGTGTTGGTCACATCATTCCCAAGCGGATCCCAGGTGTCGCCGACATTGATGGATGCCTTTGCAAAAAGTCCGTTGCGCACTTCCCACTGGACGGCGATATCGCCGAGGTACCCGGCGCGGCCAAAGCGCTCCTGCGCCTGCAATCCGTACATCGGTATGAAGGCGTTGCCGAGTACCGTGACGGATTCTCTTCCTCCGAGGTATGTGTAGTAAATCGCCGGAAGATGGGCTCCCGAGCCGTATACAAAAGCGCCGCGGCCGTGGATGGCTACCGACGCGGTCACGGGGATTGCAAAACTCGTACGGCCGGCGATAAACAGGAACGGGCCCGCATCGGGATTTGTGTCTTCGGTCGTCTGCGCATCGGGGATACCGACAAACGGCTGCGCATTTGATATACCCATTTCACCGGATGCTGATACCGCTGCGCCCCGTGTCGGGAAGTCGAGGTCGTCCAGCGTGTCAAACTCAACGAACGCTCCGCCTGAGGCGAAGTCCTGATCCCGCGTGACAAGAAGCGGTACGGGTGTCTGGGAATTCGTCGTGTCGGGCACTTGTCGCCTCCCTGCTACTCGATCCTCCACGAAGAGGTGCGACATGCGAACCCTTGCGCCCGCACGCAGTGATTCCCTCGACGCGAAGGCCGCGAAGAAGTCGGTCATTGCAGTGCCAAGCGAGACCGCAAACAGCGGCACGTCGGGGGAAAAGCCAAGCGCAGTCATGTACGAGCGAGGCAAGAACACGTCAACCGGCGCGTCGGCGTAGTTAGCTCGAACGCCCAGGTTGAACCGGGATCTTCTGCCAGATCGGGCACTGTACGACGCTGAAAGGCTAAGTTGATCGCCGAAGCGCGCGCGTAACGCCGTCACCGCATTTGAGACTTCCATACTCCATAACGTGGCGTCCAGCAAGACCGCGGACTTGTATCTGCTGTCGTATCGAAATCCGACGCCGATCCGATTTGGTGCTTCGCTGGGCACGACCACGATGTCCAACAGCGCGTCTTCGAGTTCACTCGCAACACCGCTGACGCCGCCGCCGCCGCTGACACCGCCGCCTGCAGAACGGTTCTGTCGGCGAGGGTGAGGGACCACCCGGTATGTGACTTCATCAAACAGACCCGTCCCGAACACCCGGCCGATGGCGTCTTCGATCTCGCCGGGGGTGAGCCAGGTCTGCTCCCTCAGCTTTAGTCGCGCATGCACGAGTTCGATGGCTCCGTCTTGCACGCCGCGCACAATGATTTCGGATATAAACGCGCGATCCGGAGGTAATGCGCGGGTCAGAGAATCGGGGTGTGGCGCGAGTCCCGACAGCTCCCGCAGTTCAGGAAGGATCTTGCGTGCCGCTTCTTCACCTCTCCGCATCCATTCCGCGGCATCGTCGAACGAGGCGCGCGTCAATCCAGACACGTCGGGTTGAATCAGCACGTCGATCAGTTCACGTTGGGCCTCGTCCAATCTTGCGGCCTGGAAGAACGCCGTCTCAACGAGCACATCAAGGAATGACAATCGCTCGGTGTCCGTGCTGTCCAGGGCTTCGCCGACATCCACGCCGATAAGCAATTCTGCCCCGAGATCGAGCGCGTCAATTGCCGGTATGTTTCGCGCGACGCCGCCGTCGATGTATAGCTGGCCGTCAATGCGTACCGGTGTAAAGACGCTGGGAAGCGACATGCTGGCGCGCATTGCCGTTGCGAGCGCTTGGTCTGTCAGCGCGTGCGCTTCCCCGGATCGAAGATGTGTCGCCACCGCAGTAAACGGCCGATCAAGCTGCGACAAGTCGTCCAGCTCGTGGTAGCCCCAGGTCAGGCGACTCAGCGTGGTCATGATGCGCTGACCGCGGAGCAATCCGCTCGGCAACATCACGTGGGTGCCTTTGAACGGCACAGAGATCATGACCCCCCGGGACGCGGTTCGCCGCTCAAGCAGCGCCGCACGTCTGGAGATGCGATCGGAGAAGAGCCCGTCCCAGTCCTGTTCGAGTGCTACCCGCTCGAGGTCTGCGGCGCTGTAGCCGAGGGCGTAGAGCCCGCCGACAAGGGCACCCATGCTCGTCCCCGTCACGATGTCTACGGGGATGCGTTCCTGCTCCAACACCTTGAGTACGCCGACATGAGCGAGACCCCGAGCCGATCCGCCGCTCAGCACAAGACCAACTACGGGCCGACGCGTCGAGTCGGCCTGGGCCTCGGCAGGGTGAACGCGACCAAGCGCCACCGCAACGACGACCAGGAGCAGGGCCCAGACCAGACCCCGGTAAGGGACTACAACACAGGCCGCGGGCCTAGAAGTCATCGCCCGCAAAGTTGTCCCAGGAACGCCACTTTGCACGACCAACGTGATCTGATCGACCCCACACCTGGAAGAACTGACTTGACGGGGCATCAAAGAGCGTCGAGTTACCGAAGTCAAGCCGAACAAAATTTGTAGCCGCGTACTGTGGTGTGCCGTTCCGTCCGTTCCGGGTCGTGACGAAGGCAAAGTCGGCATCGGTGGTAAAAGGGCCGTAGTTGATCTTACCCGAGTCGTAGTTATACCGCGGCCTGATGTCCTCGTTCAGCACGTCGCGGTATAGATCTGCTTTTACCCCATACCAGGTGTTTCCGTCCACCGTGACGGTGACACCTTCGTCATCATCTTTTGTCAGTTCAAATCTTGCGGCAATCGAGGCCGCATCATCCTGGCGGTTGATGGGGACCAGCACGGCCACAAACGTCTCGATGCTCCCGGCGCGGAAGTATCTGGAAACAGCCTGGTAGAGCGCTTTTTCAGCCTGTTCAGCGCGTTCTTCCGATTCGACGCCGGTATCCAAGGACTGTGGCAGCACGACCAGCAGGTCGCCGTCGCCCGGGTTCGCGAAGCGTCCCATCAGTGAATCAATACGCATTCTGAACCAGTTGTCGCCTGACTCAACAATCTGGCGGGTGTGCCAGAGTTGGGCAGCCGTGAAGTACTTCGACTCGGTAAACTGAAGGGCATCGACGACGATGACGTAATCCTCTGACCGGTCGCGTACGAGGACGCGGTCACCGGTGTAGCCCGTCCGCGGGTCGTTGATGCGGGTGCGCGAGTACTCGAATGGTTCGTACTGCTGGAAGTCGATCTTTGTTGTCTGGACGGATTCGTTGTAGGCGCCGGAGTTGCGCAGGATATCGAAGTAGGGTTGATCGATACCTCGCCGCTCGTCACGCACCACGACGCGATTGTGGAAGATGTCGGCGCGGTAACCACCAAATTCGCCGCTGGGTGCCCGCGGTCGGTAACCGCCATCCGAGAGCAGTACGGCCCCGTTTTTCATCATCAGCGAGATGCCGTTTTCATCTGACTGACCGTGATGCATTTTCTCTTCCTCGACGGCGAGGATCTGCTTCAGGTAGTCTTTCTGCATGACGCTGTAGTATCCCTCATCTTTGTAATTCAGCATGAGGTAGAAGTCGTCGGGGTCCCATCCGGATCGTAAGACCAGCTTCTTCGAGATTATTTCCTCAAGCGCATCGCCCGAAGTGTACGTGGGCGCGACCGGTTCGACGCTTGCACTTCCCCATTCGCGACGCCGGATGAGCGTTCGCGCAACACCGACGTTTGGCGTAGCGAGTGCCGCGCCAGACCCCAGTATCTCCATCTGTTCGAGCATTCGGTTTGCCGCCCACTTCATCGTGCCGTCGCCGTACTCGCGTGCGCCGCGTTCGAGCAGGAGCGCGTATTCCGAAAGGTTCATCCACCAGTGCCCGTCTCCAAATTCAGGAATCGTTCCGGCCGGAGTAAGCAGGGCCACGAAGTAGTCGAAGTAGTATCGAACCATTGGCGAGGAGAACACCTTGTCGCGACCGGTCAGATCGAGGTAATTCACGTAGGCGTGTAGCCAGATCGGATGGTATACCGACGCGTCTTCGATCTCCCAGCTTCGTATTGTGTCGCTTGCCAGGATCTCGAAGACGCG
>JAUIJQ010000204.1 GCA_030431165.1 Rhodothermia bacterium
CGTAGAACAGACGCCAGATCGAGTCGCCGTCATTCGGATAGTTCTTCGCTGCGTTGATCCCGCCCTGTGCGGCGATCGAGTGTGCCCGCCGCGCGGAGTCCTGAATGCAGAAGCTCTTGACGTTGTAGCCGAGCTCGGCAAGCGTCGCGGCCGCTGAACCGCCGGCGAGACCGGTGCCAACGACGATGACAGTGTACTTCCTTTTATTCGCCGGATTAACAAGCTTCGCTCCGGCTTTGTAGTTGTCCCACTTCTCGGATATCGAGCCCGCAGGGACTTTTGAATCGAGTGACATCTAGGCGCCTCCGCCGAAGAAAATCCACAGGGGCAAGACGAGAAATCCGACGGCAATTGCTCCGCCGAGTACAGCCGCAATGCTGTATATGAGCGGCGACCATCGGGGCTTCATCGCACCAAGCGACTGCAAGGCACTCCAGATACCGTGCCTGAGGTGAAAACCGAGGAGAATCATCACGGCCGGGTAGCCAAACGCGTACAGCGGCTTCTGAAACTTCTCGAGCAGGAGACGACGCAGGTCACGTACCTCCTCGCCATGAATTGTTGTGACGTACCCGTCTGCGATACCGGGCCCGTATTTGAATGTCAGGACGTGGAAGACAATAAACACGCCGAGGATGACGCCCGTGACGACCATCGTGCGCGAGGCGGCTGACTGTCGGCTTGGCTCCCCCGCCGATTTGTACACCGCGTAGTCAACGGGCCTTGCTGCCTTCTTGCCGAGGTAGATGCGAACCCCCAACACAATGTGCACAATCACAAAGAGCAGCAGCCCTATCTCGATGACCCAGAGCAACGGACCGAGCGAGATTATCTTGTGACCATAGGCGTTGTACGCCTGTTTGTCGGGACTGAAGAACGAGAGGTTGCCGAGCATGTGTCCAAGCACAAACACGGTCAGCCCAAGTCCCGTGATGCCCGTCAAAATCTTCTTGCCAATCGGTGACGACGGGAACGACTTGAGATCAATCTTCTTGTTAGCCATACAGCTACAGTTGGCGGTGCTGAGCAAACGGCGTCAATATACGCACACGGTTTTGCTAACCCCGTCTCTTTCGCGGGTATCTGAGTCCGGTCGGCCCGACGTAGCGCGACCGCGGACGAATTAGTCGGTTGTCGCGCCACTGCTCGAGCATGTGCGCGGTCCATCCGGTAACACGAGACATGGCAAACATCGGCGTGAACAAGTCGATGTCGATCCCGAGCATGTAGTACAGCGAGGCGGAAAAGAAATCGACATTCGGGTAGAGGCCTTTCTCGCGCTCCATCGTCTCCATCATCGCCACACTCATGTCGAACCACTTCCGCGAGCCACGTTCCTCGGCCACCGCTTCGACCATCTCCCGCAAGATCGCTGCACGGGGATCCAGCGTACGGTAGACTCGATGGCCGAATCCCATGATGCGCTCCTTGTTCGCCAGCGCATCTTTCACGTACTGCCCGGGATCAGCCCCCTGCTCGTCAATCTTGAGCAGCGTGCGCATCACGGCGGTGTTGGCACCACCATGGAGCGGCCCCTTTAGCGCGCCGATTGCTCCCGTGGTCGCAGAGTACATGTCAGACAGCGTGGCTGCGATGACGCGCGCCGCAAAAGTGGACGCGTTCAGACCATGCTCAGCATGCAGAATCAGGCACACATCGAACGTACGCTCAGCGGCTTCACCGGGGGCCTCCCCGTTCAGCATGTAGAGAAAGTCGGCTGCCAGGCTTCCTGACTGGGAGGGCGCGACTGCGCGCTCTCCCCTGCGGATTCGCGCAAACGCGGCAATAATCGTCGGCATGACCGCCGTAAGGCGGATCGCCCGGCGCAAATCGGCGTCCGGGGTGTGTTCGTCGCCCTCCGGGTCTGATACGGCGAGCAGCGAGACCGCAGTGCGCAGCACAGCCATCGGCTCGGCGCCTTCCGGGAGGCTCAGCAGCAGGTCCATCACAGCCGGCGGGATCAGGCGGGCGGCTTGCAGTGCCTGGTTGAGCTGGGCAAGCTCGGCGGTGTCGGGTACGCGCCCGTGCCACAATAGAAACGCCACTTCTTCAAACGTGGCATTGCGGGCCAGGTCGGCGATGTCATAGCCGGCGTAGACGAGTGAGCCGGCGTTTCCGTCAATCGAGGACAGGGCTGACTCGAGCGCAATCACGCCCTCAAGGCCCTTTGCGGCCGCAGATTCGGTTATTTCGGCGGATTTGCCCATCAGGGTGCAATATACCTCCGGCACGGGCTTCCGTTGCCCAAAATCGGCTCCGCGACCATCCGGCGGGATCATTAAGGGGACAGCGGCGAATAATCTGCAGGAGCACCCGGCCTACCGCTCCCCGACGGCGCTATTGTGCCGGCTGAAGCACATCCGTACATTCGATTGCACTCCCGCTGCAGGTTCGGCGGGCATGCCAAGTCGAGGCCATTGGCCGAGTAACTTGAACCCGGCGGATGGTCTGCCATGTGCCGGGTCGCTCCCACCGGGCGAAGCCGCTGAAGACAACCGCAGTGAAGCGGTTCGAACCAGGCCTCGCATCAGAGACGCATCAGACAAACTTTCCTCGAACCTTCGTGCACCCGATCCGCCTAGTCGAATACGTGCTTCGCACGTTGCTGAGCGCAGCGAGCGCCGGACGATCCGGCATTGACTCGATGTGCAGCTCACGACCGGCTGTCATCTCCGACACGAAGGATCACTTCCGAACGACGGCGTCCTACCGGACGTGGTCCCATCCCGCTTCTCGCTCCCGGCAGCCCGGCCCGTACGGCCCGCGCCAAGCAGCGATTGCGGTTAATCGTGGGCCTCGGTCCCGTGGCGCCCTGCATATTCTTTTATGGGCAAGGAAATTATCATCAACGCGCGCAAAGATCAGACGCGCATTGCGATCGTCGAGAACGGCGATCTCGCAGAAATGTACTTCGAGGATCCGGACAATGAACGGACACTCGGAGACATATACCTGGGCAGAGTGCGCCGCATTATGCCCAGCATTCAAGCCGCATTTATAGATATCGGCCAGGCGTCTGACGCCTTTCTGCACTTCTCCGATATCGCTGACAACGTCGGCGACATGATCCGGCTGCTCGACATGGCCGAAGCAGACGTCGGCAAGCTGGAAATATCGTCCCCGGTTCGGCGACGACGACCGCGCGGACCCGCTGGTACGCAAGTCAGCATGGACGACGATGAGGACCATGCTGAGGAAGAAGCCCGCCAGGGCAAGTCGGGACGACAACAGCGTGGCGGGTCAAACGGAAACGGTCAGTCTGGCGGCGGGTCGCGGTCCTCGGGCGGTGATTCCGGTAGCACGTTCCGCCCCGAAGACCTCAAGAAGGACCAGAAGATCCTCGTCAAGATTGTAAAGGAGCCCATCTCCTCGAAGGGTTCGCGCGTCTCGACCGACATCTCGCTTGCGGGCCGCTTCCTGGTCCTCGTGCCGCTCGCTGACTATGTCGCGGTCTCGAAAAAGATCGTGTCGTACAAGGAGCGTCGACGCTTGCGGGCGCTCGCAAAAAGTCTGCTGCCAAAAGGCTTCGGATTGATCGTTCGCACGGTCGCTGAGGACAAGAATGCAAAGGCGCTTGATACCGATCTGCGCCTACTCGTGGAAAAGTGGCGCCGAATCGAAAAGCGCCTGAACGAGGTCAAGAACCCACCGGCGGTCCTGCATCAGGACGTAAACATGGTTTCGTCGGTCATCCGGGATCTTTTTTCGGATGACTATGAACGCATCCTGATTGATGACCAGCGTGTTTTCCGGAACGTAAAGGGGTACATCCAGGCGGTCGCCCCCCAGATGGCGCCTGCGGTCAAGATGCACTCTGACCGGCAGCCGATCTTTCAGGCGGCAGGAATCGAGAAGGCCGTTCGCCAGGCTTTTGAGTCGCGTGTTGACCTGCCCTCGGGCGGCTACCTAATCATCGAGCACACCGAGGCAATGCACGTCATCGACGTCAATTCCGGTCGTGCGGGTCGGGGGCTTTCGCAGGAGCAGAACTCGCTCAAGGTTAATCTCGAGTCAGCACGCATGATTGCGCAGCAACTGCGTCTGCGTGACCTGGGCGGCATTATCGTCGTGGACTTCATCGACCTCCGGGACGACAAGAATCGAAAGAAGGTCTACGATGAACTCAAGAAGTACTTCCGAAAGGACCGCGCGGTAACGAAGATCCTGCCGATGAGCGACTTCGGGCTTATGCAGATTACGCGCCAGCGCCTGCGCCCGAGCATCACGACCGTCAAGAAGACCGAAGAGGACCGCGCAAAGTCGTCTACACCGGCGATCGCGGAGTCCGCCGCTCCGGCAACGCCACGGATGACGCCCGAGGAGTGGCGGGAGAAGCTTGAGCGCTGGGTTGTCCGCTACCACGAGAAAGGCAAGCGCAAGCCGCTGACGCTGCGGGTGCACCCATTCGCCAAGTCTTACCTCGGTCGCGGCGTTGCAAAGGCGACGCTGAAATGGTTCTGGAAATACCGGATTCGTGTTGGCGTAGAGACCGACGCGGA
The DNA here is from genome assembly GCA_030431165.1 of Rhodothermia bacterium. Lineage (GTDB taxonomy): Bacteria > Bacteroidota > Rhodothermia > Rhodothermales > JABDKH01 > JANQRN01. The sequence goes on from JAUIJQ010000204.1 coordinate 4,500, forward strand.
ACAGAATCCGCTGTCGTTCAGGTTCTTCGACGCAGAATCGGGCAACGAACTGACCAGACGACGACGATCTGGCCGGCGGCGCGGGAAGAAGCGGTCGAGAGACGGCTCCACCGCGGCTAACAAGTCCCAGAGCGGCTCAGCAAACAAGTCTCAGAGCAGCTCCGCGAGCGACTCCGGAAAGCGCGCGGACAGCCGGGGCGAAAACCGCTCACGCGGCCGATCGGGCAGCAAGTCGGATAGCCGTTCAGGAGGCCGTTCGGGCAACAGATCCGACAACCGCTCGGGCAGACGGTCAGGCAAACGATCCAGTGATGCCGACGGCCGGAGCACCGGCAGTGCGAGCAGCAAACCTTCCAGGGATAACTCAGGTGGTCGCTCACCTGGCAGAGACTCCGGCAGAGACTCCAGCAGAGATTCCAGCAGGGACTCCGGCAGGGACTCCGGCAATACTTCCAGCAATACTTCCAGCAATGCTTCCGGGAATACTTCCGGGAATACTTCCGGGAATGCTTCCGGACGCGGTTCGGGAAGCGCCACCGCTCGCACGCCTGGCAACGCGGGGCGCAGTGCCGACAGCAGCTCCGGTCGCAGCTCAGGACGTAATGCCGGCAACAACGCCGGACGGGGTTCAGACCGCAGCGCCGACAGCAACGCCACACGGGATGCAGGCCGCACCTCCGACAGCAACGCCACACGGGATGCAGCGCGCAGCGCCGACAGCAACTCCGGTGGAAGTGGAAGTACCGGAGGCAATCCCGGGAGCGATTCAAATCGCAAGATTGAATCGAACAGCCCCTCTGGAGGTGGCTCTCAGCGCAGATCATCACGGTCCGGGGACGCAAACGGCGGAGCCGAAAAGTCATCTGGACAGTCTCGTGCTGATGCCCCTGAAACCGCAGCGCCGCCGCGGGATACGAGAAAACCTGCATCCGACACGCCGACGAAGCCCGCGACCGCTGACAACGGTACGCCACGCCCAGAGCCGGCGGCAGCAATCAAGACGACGTTCTCAAGCCATCACCGGCCCGAACCCGAACAGAAACAAGACCAATGACGACTGAAAAGATCGTCGAGGAGCTTCTGGAATCCGTTCGCGGACTCGGCATCGAGGTCCGCGTTGAGCGTGGACGCTTTCGCGGCGGACTCTGCTCCATCGACGGACGCGAAGTGATCCTGTTGAACAAGCGGCAGCCTGCGCAGGCCCACTTATCGATCCTGGCCGAGTCACTCGAGCCCGCCAGACTTGAAGACACCTTCCTGCCTCCTGCGGTTCGCGCCGCGCTTGAGGACTCCTGGGCGGCTGCCGCTGAGGTGGCATTAGAGGAAGACGATGCCTGATGAGGGCGTTGTCTCGGTAACGCTCCTCGGGACCGGAACATCAACCGGTGTGCCCGTAATTGGGTGCGACTGCGCTGTCTGCACATCCGACGACCCGCGCAACAAGCGACTTCGCACATCCTGCTGGATACGCGTGGGCGGATTGTCGATTCTCATTGATGCCGGGCCTGATCTGCGAAGACAAGCACTTCGAGAGGACATCCGATCTGTGGACGCCGTCCTCTACACGCATCACCACTACGACCACATCGCGGGAATTGACGACCTGCGACCCTTCTGTTTCTACCGGCCGTCGCCGATTCCCTGTTACGGTCCGCCGGATACCGTTGCGGCGATGACGTCAATGTTCACGTACATCTTTTCGGATAGCCGGTACCCGAGCGCGCCCCGACTCACGATGCATGCGGCTGAAGGCCCGTTTGAACTAGCGGTACCTCATGAGGAGGGCGAGGGAAGTGCCCCAGTACGACAACCTCGGCCACAAGTACCATTTGTTTATGT
>JAUIJQ010000205.1 GCA_030431165.1 Rhodothermia bacterium
GAAGATCTCGTCGATGTAGAGCAAAGCCCTCAGGCTGGACGTGCCCGGCTTTGTGCGCATCCATCCGAGCGTCTGATTCAGGAGGAGCGACACAAAGAACATGCGCTCAGACTCACTGAGGTGTGCGATCGAGAACAGTGCAACCCGCGCTTTTCCATTTTCGTCGTAAAGCATCGAGTCGATGTCGAGCGGTTCGCCGGACAGCCACGTAGAAAAACCCGGTGAGGCGAGCAGGTTGTTGAAGCGCATCGCCAACGCAAACCGATCCTTTGCCGGGAAGAACGACTCCAGTTCCATGATGCCGACACGGTCGATATCCGGCGTCTGTATCGCCTGGATGAGGCTGGCGAGGTCCATTGGGAGCCCACCGCGCCACGCTTTGTCAAGTATCGTCGCGATGAGGATGTGCTCGCGACTTGTCAATGGATCAGCATCGACGCCAAGCAATCCGAGGAGGCTGGTTGCGGTGGACGCTACACGATCACGCAGGGCATCGCCGTCTTCGAGTACCGCAGCGGGCGGCGCGTCGAATGATCGAAGGATCGATACCGGCACACCTGCTTCCGATCCTGGCGTGTAGATCGTTACATCAGCGGCGTCGCGCAGGCGCCGGACGCGCTCGCCGTCTTGCCCCCATGCCGCAAGCCCGTTTTTCCACAGGTCAGCTTGTGCAGCGGCAAATTCATCAACCGATACGCCTTTTTGACGCGCCACATCCTCATTGACCCACGGCTTGAACTCACTGGCCTCGAACTCCGGAAATGTCAGAAGCAGGTTGGCGATGTCGCCCTTGGGGTCAATCACGATGGCGGGAATGCCGTCGATAACCGCTTCTTCCAGCAGCGAGATGCAGAGTCCGGTTTTCCCCGAACCGGTCATTCCGACACACACCGCGTGCGTCGTCAGGTCTTTGGCGTCGTAGAGGACGACTTCGTCGTTCATTTCGCCCGCTTCGAGATCATACTCGCGGCCGAGGTAGAATGCACCAAGTCGTTCGTACTGCTCCGGGGAGATCTTCATGCTGCTGAGTGCCGTGATTGACGTCCTTGTTGGGACGGCAAGTTAAGCAGATACAGCTACTGAATTGACCATGGCGTAACGAAAGGGCGCCATCGGCCTACCGAAGTCCTGGCAGCAAGTATTCAGGATGGGCGTGCCTATTGCGCCCGGCTTGCAGACGGATTATTGGCAGGCTGCTCGTCCACAGGGTGCTCAGCGGCAGCCGTCCGCACAGCGTCAGCCGTCACCCGGCCGTGGGATGCCGTTGCAACCACGGCACCACGCGAAAGCACAAAGATCTGTGGTGATTCATGACGCACGCCGAACAGGTGCGCGGCGTAGTTAGATGCCGCTCTTGCCGTCTGAACGACAACGCGATAGACGTGCGGGTCAGATGCCAGGGCCAGCTTGTTGATTTGCCGGTGCGCGCGCGTACTCAAGCCGCAAGTCGCGCTATGCTTAAAAATGACAACCGGTGCCTGATGCGACTCCGCAACCGCCGCGTCGACGTCGGCGGGCTGCTCTATCTCAGTAAATCGTCGGTGTGACGGGACGATCTTCTTCACGTCATCATTAGAGAATAGTGGCTCTAGTCTATAGTTTTCGGCTTGGCGGCGCGATTCTGTAAGACCCGTCGGCGCTTGTCGGCAGGGCGTCAGAACAGGCAACTGTCCGAACCGGACGGTTAGTGCAGCCGGCCGGGCGATTGTTACACACCACAAGCGAAACAACAATGCAGCACGACACGCCTTCGACCGGCGCCGAGCAGGTCCACTGGAATCTTGACGACCTCTGCACATCGCCCGAGGATGCCTCGAACATGATGGCCTCGGCGGTGAAAGCGGCCAAGTCGTTCTCAGACATGTATCGCGGAGCCGTCGCAGACCTCGATGCTGCCGGCCTCGCCGGATTGTTGGAGGCGCTGGAGCAGATCCACGATGCGTCTGGTCGAGCGTACACGTACGCATACCTGCACTGGGTCACGGCAACGGCCGATGCATCCCGCGGAGCTTTGCTGCAGAGCCTTAAGGAGTCGTACGCCGCGCTGTCTCAGTTGATTGTCTTCTTCGATGTGGAGTTTGCGGCTCTGTCGGACGAAGCGGCAGACACGCTCATTAACGACAAACAACTCGACGCCTATCGGCACCACCTTGAAATACAGCGGCTGAATCGAACGCACCTCCTCTCAGAAGCCGAGGAGAAGATCCTGTCCGAAACGTCTGTCAACGGCCGGCAAGCGTGGAACAGGTTCTTCGATGAAACGATCTCTTCCATGTCGTTTGAACTGCATGGCAAGACGCTTTCAGAGCAGGAAATCCTCGCGAAACTGCACGACCCAGATAGAAGCGTCCGTCGCGATGCCGCCCTCTCGTTCACCGAGGGACTCGACGCGTCAGCGCGGGTACTGACGTTTGTGACGAACACACTCGCAGCCGACAAAGCCTCGACGGATCGTCTTCGGCAATACGATTCCTGGATAGCGAGTCGAAATCTTTCCAACGAGATATCAGAGGAAAGCGTAAACGCGCTTGTCGATTCGGTCGTTGGCCGCTACGACATTCCACGCCGATTCTATGCCTTGAAGCGATCGCTTCTCGGTTACGACGAGATGTACGACTACGACCGCTACGCGCCGGTCGGTGAGTCAAACCGACGCTATTCGTGGGCGGAAGGCCGTACGATTGTGCTTGACGCGTACAATGCCTTTGCTCCTGAAATGGGAGAGATCGCGCGGCGCTTTTTTGATGACGCGTGGATCGATGCTGCTGTAGTCTCCGGCAAGCGTGGGGGTGCGTTTAGTCACGGCGCTGTTCCATCGGTGCATCCGTACGTGATGATGAACTACACGGGCCGATCGAGGGACGTCCAGACGCTGGCGCACGAGCTCGGGCATGGCGTACACCAGTACTTGTCACGTGAACGCGGCATTTTCCATGCCGACACGCCACTGACCACTGCCGAAACCGCGTCCGTGTTTGGCGAAATGCTGGTGTTCAACTCGCTGGTCAGCAAAGAGTCAGACGATCGCAATCGGCTGGCCATGTTAGTTGGGAAAATCGATGACAGCATGGCGACGGTCTTTCGACAAGTCACGATGAACAGGTTTGAGGATCGCGTGCACACCCATCGCCGCGAGAAGGGAGAGCTGACCACAGAGGAGCTGTGTGTCCACTGGATCGAAACGCAGTCAGCCATGTTCGGCGACACGGTGACACTGGGCGACCACTATCGTTTGTGGTGGAGCTACATTCCTCACTTCCTGCATACGCCGGGCTATGTATACGCCTACGCCTTTGGCGAACTGCTCGTTATGGCGCTCTACGGCAAGTACCGTGATGCGCCCGTCGGCTTTGCGCAGCGCTACATGGATCTGCTTGCTGCCGGCGGATCGGATTGGCCGCACGAATTGCTTGCACCGTTTGGCATCGACCTCCGTGATCCGGCTTTCTGGAACGTCGGTCTGGAAGCGATCGACTCGCTCGTGTCAGAGGCCGAGGAGCTTGCCGCGCGCTACGCCAGGATCAACGAAAGCTGACCAAGGATCCAGGCACAGAACAGCGCCGCGTAAATTCCCAGAATGTAGCCCGACACACCCATCAGGACCCCCACCGGCGCCAACGCGGGCGAGAATGCGCTGGCAACAACCGGCGCACTGGCAGCGCCGCCGACGTTTGCCATGCTGCCCGTGGCGACAAAGAACAGGGGAGCGCGAAATACTCGTGCGGCCAGCATGAGCACGGCGACGTGAATGAGTATCCACATGATGCCCGCCATAAGGAAGTACGGCGTGTCAAGGATCGCCGCCAGGTCAGCCCGCGCACCAATGGACGCGATGAGGACGTACAGCGCGAGATATCCAATTTGCTGCCCGCCGTCTTTCTCTATTTGACGAACCGGCGTAAACGACAACGCGAGCCCTGCGGTAACGACGACAAGAACAGCCCACGTCGTTTGACTGATCACAGAAGGGTCGCCCACCGACGGGAGTTGGTTTCCGATCCATATCGCGATGCCGGCCCCAACGAAGGCAAGACCGAGGATAATCCCGAGGTTCTGTACGGTCGGCGGACGCAGGCCGGTTGGTGACCACTTTGATGCGTCAGATATCACGGCCTTGATCTCGGCGGACGCCCTGGTCCACCGGTCAAACCGTTCGTGAAAGCCACTGAGGATCAGCAGAACACCCATCCATCCGTAGCCGACGACCGTGTCCACCACGATGACCGGCCCCAGCGACGCGTCAGGGGCTCCAACACTTTTTTGAATTGCGATCATGTTCGCGGTTCCGCCAATCCAACTCCCGCTTAGGGAGGCCATGCTTTTCCATGCATCCGGAGGAAGGAGCGTGGCAAAGGCCGTATATGATGCCGCTGCGCCAATGATGATACCGACCGTGCCCGCAAGCATCATTATGATCGCCAGCCGACCAAGTCGCAGAATAGCTCGAAGGTCGATCGTGACCATGAGCAGGAAGAGCGACACCGGCAACATCCACCGCGAGATCCACGAGTAGACGGCGTGCTCCGCAGGCAGCAGACCGGCCGTCGTCGCGAACATAGGCAGAAAGTACGCCCAGATGACTGGCGGCAGTACCCTGAACAGCGGCTGAAGGAACGAGAAGCGACTAACCCAGAAGAGGAACGCGAGGACGCCCGCAAGGAAGGCAAATATGGCGGATCCGTCTGTAAGCACTACGCAGCCCCCAGGCGGATTAGCGCCCGCTCCATGGTGGATAATGACTCCGCGCCCGTCTCCGTAACCACGACATCGTCTTCGATTCGCACGCCAAACTTGCCGTCGAGGTAGACACCGGGTTCAATCGTAAAGACCATGCCCGGAGCCAGGACATCAGTTGAGTCGCTGCGAATATATGGAGCTTCGTGCACCTCCATGCCGAGTCCGTGCCCGGTGCGGTGCATGAAGAACGGTCCGTAGCCGGCATCCGCGATGACCGACCTGGTCGCGGAGTCGATGGACGATGCGGCGACGCCGGGTGCTGCGGCCGCTCGCCCGTGTTCGTTTGCTGACAACACGAGGTCGGCAACACGCGAAAGTTCATCCGACGGAGATCCGACACAAACAACACGTGTAAGGTCTGAGTGGTAGCCACGGTAGGTCGCACCCCAATCAAACAGTACGACGTCACCTTCAGCAACGAGCCGGTCTCCAGGTTCAGCGTGTGGGTTGGCAGCATTTGCGCCCGCTGCGACAATCGGAGAAAATGGTAGTGTCGGTTCTGCGCCACCACGTAGGAGGTTGCCAACGAGGATACCCGCGAGCGCTCTTTCTGAAATGCCCGGTCGGATGGCGGGGATCGTTTCTCGCAGTCCGTTCTCTGCGATTTTAACGGCCTGCCGCATCAAGTCGAGCTCGGCATCCGATTTTGCCAGCCTAAGTGCGTCGAACAGGGCGCCGGCGCCCGTTACGGAGGCCCGAGGCGCTGCGACGCGGAGGAACTCAAGCTCCAGAAGTCGCATCCAGCGAGGATCTGCAGCCAACCTGCCTTCAGCGAGACCGGCAGCCGAGGCCGCACGCCCGATGGCACCCGACCACGTCGCCGGATCCTCGTTATACGTAAAAGACTCTATCTCGACAGAGGCGTCGACCAGGCGTGACTGCTCAAGTTCGGGCAGTACCATCGTGACGCGACCGCCGGGGGCAAAGAACGCGAGCGTTGGCCGCTCCATAAGGTGAAATGGAAGACCAAGGAGATACTGCATCGTTGGTCCCGGATTCAGGACAACACCGTCGTATCGCGTCGTGTCGAGACGCTCGAACAGAGTTGACAGGCGATTGCTCATAAAACGGCTACGGGCTGGGGTGTTGCTGTTCATTGCCACAAACGGTGGCGGACTCGATGTTAGCGAAACATCGACACCTTTGCATTGGTCCCGACTGCGCGTACTTTCGAGTAGCAATCAAGGAAAACGACCATGAAGCACTCCGGGAAAACACGACGCGAGTTTATCAAGACCAGTGCGGCGGCCGGGGTCGCTGCCGGGATCATCCCACAGCAGGCCTTTGCCGGCAACGAGGCACCCTATGTTCATCGCGGGTTGTCCCGCCCGGCTGTTGTTGCCAGCGCAAACGGCGACAAAGCGGTAGAGCGGGCGTTTGAGATGATCCAGGATGGGGCAGACGCCCTCGACGCGGTAATCGCCGGTGTAAATATCGTTGAGGACGATCCCAATGATATCAGTGTCGGGTACGGCGGCCTCCCGAACGAAGACGGCGTCGTTGAACTGGATTCTTCAGTGATGCACGGCCCAACCGGGCGTGCTGGTGCCGTGGCAGCGCTACAGGGGATCAAGAACCCCTCGAAGGTCGCTCGACT
>JAUIJQ010000206.1 GCA_030431165.1 Rhodothermia bacterium
TGACGACATCGTACCGGATGTTTGGGTTGCGCGCCTCAGCGAGGAAGTTGGTTACAAAGTCGCCGATGTGTTCATGCATGTGCTCCTTCGGGATAAAGTCGGATCCTCCGAAGGGAATGCGCCACACGCGCAGGTTCTTGTTGATGACGTCCTGCTCGGGCTGCCCTTCAAATCGACGGGTTAGGACATCCACGCGGTAGCCGAGTCGGGCAAATCGCTTGGCCAATTCGAGTACAAAGACGACTTGTCCGCCCGTGTCGGGCTTGCCCAATTCAGGCTCCGCGGCGACGTAGCCGTGGAGGGAAACCATCAGGATCGATCCGGTATCAAGGCGGTCAAATTCGACGTGCATCAGCTGGTAGTGTTGTCCTTGTTTGCTTGGTGGGTGGTCGGATTTCCGGATGGAAGTGCGCCCCAGTGTATCAGTCCCTCGATCACGCCCGCGGCGCGCGCGGCTTTGCTGCGATATACACAGTCAGGATTAACCGCATCTGCCAGCTCGGCGCGGGCATTGGCAACCACAATTCCTTTCTTTGATTCGGCGAACATTTCGAGATCGTTACCCGAGTCCCCTGCAACGATCAGACCGGACGCGCGATTGATACCAAGGACATCCGCGACAAACCGGGTTGCCTCTCCTTTGCCGGCATTTGGCGGCAGAACATCTACATCGGTCTTGCCCGACACGATAATGCGAGACGGTTGATCCAGCGCCCGAAGCGATTCGACAACTTCGTCCCGCATCGCCTCCGGCACGGCAAAGCTTGCTTTGAAGGGTGCCTGAAACTCAGCGCTGTGCGGTACCACCCCTCGCTCCTCGAATCGCGCCATGGCAGCGTCCACGTATCGCCTGTCCCAACCGTCGAATCGCGCCTGCCAACGTGCTAACGCGTCACCGGCCAGGTCTGACGCCTCACCCACAAGCAATATCTCTGTCCCCATTGCTGTGATCAGACCGTCCGGCGAGAAGTTGAGCCGTCTGACCACACGCCTGACGACCGGGCTATGCGACAGCGTTGCAAGCACGCTGCCGCGCGGGCGGCTGGAGTTGACAACCAGCAGAATATCGGGCCGCGCTACCAGTGAATCGACGAACGCATAAAACGCAGCGTCATCGCCCGGCTCCCCATCACGTGTTGCCAGGAGCGTATCATCAAGATCAGAAACGAGGAGCCAACGGCGAGGGATTCCGCCGGGAGTTCGAAGCAAAGCCAGCGGAGGATCAGTCGATTGTACGTATCATCCTCTGTATACGGACGTAGTCACGCCGTGTTCGTTCACTTCATCTCGCTGCATCGGTGACGGATAAGGATAACGCGGACATACTGGTTGGAACTGGAGAAGCCACTCCTCGCGACCTAGGGTACGCGATGCCCGCTGAGTGGAGGCTGCATGCCGCTACGTGGATAACCTGGCCTCACAACCGTGACACGTGGCCCGGCGCGTTTGAACCCGTCGAGCCGATAATGGACCGCGCTGTCAGGGCGCTTGCAGAGTCTGAGACCGTTCACGTAAATGCCCGATCACCCGAAGCGGCAGTGCTTCTCGAGAAGCGCTTTGCGGATGCCGCGAACGTCATCGTTCACGTGATCCCGAACAACGATGCGTGGATACGTGACCACGGCGCGACGTTTGTCACACGTACCGGTTTGCGCGACGGCGCGGCAGATCCCGCGCCTGACGGAACGTCCAACGGTCCATCAGACGTTCCACCCGTCGCGGCTGTAAACTGGCGATACAATGCCTGGGGCGGCAAATACCCGCCGTGGGACCTCGACGAACAGGTAGCGACAAAGATGGCTGCTACGCTTGGCGTTCCGGTCTTTGATTCGCCGTTGTACTGCGAAGGCGGAGCCCTTGAGACCGATGGGGCCGGCCTCGTTATGACGACGGCAAGCTGTCTCCTCAATGCGAACAGGAACCCGTCGTGGACGCGCCGGGAAGTCGAGGCCCATCTCGGTGCAATGATCGGTGCCACTGAATTCCTGTGGCTGCCGGGGACTGAACTCGCCGGAGACGACACAGACGGACACATCGATAACCTCGCCCGGTTTACACCGACCGGCCACACGCTCGTCGCGTGCTGCAACGACCGGGACGACCCAAATGCCGCGGTTACTCAACTGAATCTCGACTACCTCCGCGCGTGGCGCTCTCACGCCGGACGCGCACTTGACGTTGTCGAGCTCGAACTGCCCAGGCCACTGTTCCACGAAGATTCGCGACTACCCGCATCGTATGCGAACTACTACGTCGCAAACGAGGTGATCCTATTGCCCGTGTATGGTCAGAAGGATCGCGACCAGCAGGCAATTGATGTGGTGGGCGCGCACCACCCCGGACGCCACGTGGTACCAATTGATTGCACCGACCTGGTCTGGGGCCTGGGCGCGTTCCACTGCCTCACCCAACAGGTGCCGGCCGGCCGGTAGCGGCCAGCCGGTCAGTCCGAAGCGGGCTCGTAGCCGGAATCGCATCCGGCACTACATCCCGAAATACATCTGGAATAACATCTGGAAAACGGAAATACTCGATTCAGCACGATGCGGAACACAAAGCCGATGACGATGCCCACATTGCAGCGCTCAACGCCACGTCTTGCGATGCGCTCCCTCCCACTGCTGTTTGCAATGCTGGTTGCCATGCCATGGTGTACCGCAGCCGCCCAGCAGTCCGCGTTATCAGTACAGCAAATCATGCAAGCGCCGGAAGACTGGATCGGATCGTGGCCGGGCCGGCTCTCCTGGTCGGAGACAGGTGAGACCCTGTACTTCTGGTGGAACCCCGACGGGCGTTTTGAATCCGACTCGCTGTTCGCTGTCCCGCGCCGCGGTGGGACGGCCCGTCAGGTGTCGCCCAGTGAGCGACGCGCGCCACGCACGACGTTCGACGGCTGGCGCCAGGATGATCGCGTTTACTCACGCGACTTCCGGCGCAAGCTCTTTACGTCCGGTTCTGATATCTACATCATGAATCGACAGACCGGCGACCTGCAGCGTCTGTTCAAGACAAACGAATCGGAGTCAAATCCCCAGTTCACATCCGGCGACGCGGCAATAACGTTTCAGCGCGGCGGGAATGTCTACCGGATGGATCTGGAGTCGGGCTTCACCGAGCAGCTTACCGACCTGCGGTCGGGGAGCGAACCTCGTGAGAAGAAGCTGGACCCGCAGGACGAATTTCTTCGCGACCAGCAGCTTCGGCTGTTCGACTATGTGCGGGAAGGCGAGGAAGCTGACTCACTTCGGGCCGCTTCGCGCGACCGCGACGCCGCGGCCGAAGACGCGCCGACGGTCTTCCGGTACGGCAACAAGCAACTCCGCTCGATCGAGATAGATGCGTCGGGAAGGTTTGTGTCTTTCATCTTGTGGGAGCGCGGCGACCAGTCCAAGAATACGATGTCGGTTCGCCTTGTTACCGAGTCGGGATATCCGGAAGAAGAGACCTGGCGCAGCAAAGTCGGCACTGAAAGTGAGAGCCCTGAATTGTGGATCCAGGACCTCGAACGCGACACCACGTACCGTGTCGATCTGACCGACTTGCCAGGTATTTACGATGTCCCTGCGTACCGCGCGGAGCAGGGTGTCGAAGTAGATTCCTCGAAGGCGCGAATCCTCGAAACACCCCGTGTTGTCTGGAGCCCGGATGGACCGTTTGCCGTCGTCAACGTCACCGCCCGAGACAACAAAGATCGATGGATCGCAAAACTGGATCCCGCTGCGGGTACCGTCGAAGTCCTGGACAGGCAACATGACGACGCCTGGATCGGCGGGCCCGGCATGTTTGATCTCGGCTGGATACCGGGCACCCGAACGGTGTACTTCCAGAGTGAGGCAACAGGCTACAGCCACCTCTACACTGTTGACACCGCGTCTGGCCGCGTCAGCCAGCTTACAGACGGAGCGTTCGAGGTGTTTGGCCCGCGCCTCTCACGCGACAACAAATCGTGGACGTTCACAAGCAGTGAGGGCTCACCTTTTGAACGCCACTTCTACCAGATGCCCGTGAACGGGGGCAAGCGTACGCGACTGACCAGTCTCACCGGTAACAACGCCGTTGAACTGAACCCTGACGAAAAAACGATGGCGATGGTGTACTCGGTTACCAATCGCCCCCCCGAAGTGTATCTCGAAAACGAACGTGTTACCCATTCACCGAAAGACGAGTGGCTATCGTATGACTGGCGAACGCCGGACATCGTTCACTTCCGGGCTTCCGACGGTGTCGATGTGCCCGCACAGCTCTTCGTGCCAGACAATCCGAATGGCGCCGCCGTCATCTTTGTGCACGGTGCGGGTTACCTGCAGAACGTGCACCGCTGGTGGAGCAGTTATTTCCGGGAGTACATGTTTAACAACATGCTTACCGACCTGGGCTACTACGTCATCAATGTCGACTACCGCGCGTCAGCAGGTTACGGCCGCGACTGGCGGACTGCCATCTACCGGCACATGGGTGGGCGTGACCTCCAGGATCAGGTTGACGCCTCCCGTTACCTGAACCGCGAGTTCGGCATTGATCCCGAGCGCATTGCGATGTACGGTGGCTCGTATGGCGGATTCATCACGCTCATGGCGCTGTTCACAGAGTCCGAGCATTTCGGAGCCGGCGCCGCGCTGCGGAGCGTGACAGACTGGGCACACTACAACCACGGGTACACATCAAATATCCTGAACACACCTGCCCTCGACTCGCTCGCCTACCGGCGTTCGTCCCCGATCAACTTCGCTGATGGGCTCGAAGACCCGCTGCTTATGCCGCACGGCATGCTCGATAACAACGTGCACTTCCAGGACATCATCCGGCTCACGCAGAAACTGATCGAGTTGGGCAAAGAAGACTGGGAGCTGGCCGTGTATCCGGTTGAACGCCACGGCTTCACAGAGCCGTCCTCCTGGACCGACGAGTACCGTCGAATACTCGAACTCATCGAGGAAACTGTTGGGAAGGCACCCTGATGCGTCAGCAACGCGTTTTCGGATGGCGCTAGTGCGTCAGGGCGAAGAATATGAAGTTGATCGCCATCTGAAACGACACCGAAGATGCGTCATCCATGTTGCGGTTAGGCCACTCCCACCCGTCGCCGATATCCTGATTGTAGCAGATCACAACCATCATCCGACCGTTGTCGTCATAAATCGCGTAGTACTCATCGTCGTCGGGAAGGAAATAAGCCTTTGTCGAGGGCGCTGCGTCTGGGTCGATCTCGTAGTAAATAGACCAGATCGGATGATCACTCGACAACGGCACAAGCTCGCGATCAGGAAAGACACGCCGGATATTGTCGTAGAAATTGTCCCACTGATACCTGGGGCGACCGGCATAGTCGTGGAAATCATCAATGATGAGGAAGCCACCACGCGTGAGGTAATCGCGCAGGTTGTTTATCTCATCGTCGTTTGTCAACCAGTAGCCGGGCTCCGTGAGATAGAGTACCGGGTGGTCATGAATCTCATCGTCCTGCAGCTCGAGTACAATCGGCGGACCATCGAGTCGGATGCTCGTCGTGCGTTCGATCGCCGTATGCAGGTTCCGCTCGGCCGATGGGTAGTCATAAGCCCAGGTGGCGCTTCGGCTGTAGGGGACGCTTTCGTAGCGGATACGCACAAAACGAAAACCCTGGTCGGACTGTGCACGCGCACGCTCGACCACGGCCCCGCCCCCAGGCAGGAGCAGGATCGTCACCACAAGAACGCGTGGCAACGCTCCCAGACCGCGTAATCGATCGGTGAGTTTCATCAAGCGTCTTGCATATCGACTTCGTCGCCGCGCGTTAAGGCCACAGCTCATCCCCGCTGACCAGCTCTTCGAGTTCCAGCGGGTGGAACACTGGCCAAGGGAAGTCATCGACACCCCTGAGGCACCCGAGTTGCCGCTAGACGACAGGTCCGCGGCATTCAGCCGTCCGTCGATGGTAACCCCTCCGATCTTCAGCGGTATTTTGCGTGACGCGCTCTGGTGCACGACGAACAACGTGTTGATGAAGTCTCCCAAGCGTGTGGTTGCCGAGTCGTACGAACCGTGGGAGTTTGATTCACCGTCATCATGGCTGCGTTCGCCGTTTGACGCGACGCTTTGCCACCGCACCCCCGAGCCGGAAACGCTTGGTGGATTTGTGACGGCCTTCCGTTCGATCCGCACGTCGTTCTACCACTCGCTATTGGAAAATATCCCCCGGATGGCGCTGCTGCACCATCCAGCGTACGCCGCGCTTGAGCGAATCGAGGTCTTGATCGACGGCGCCCCCTCAGCGGTCGAGAAGTACTACATGGACCGTCTGTTACCTGGAAACTGCGTTGTGCGCGAGGTCAAGCCCAAAGCAGTCTACCGG
>JAUIJQ010000207.1 GCA_030431165.1 Rhodothermia bacterium
ACGACATCCGACGGGTAGAACCGATTGAACCCCTTGATGCCACCAAAGAACAGCTCGCCGTCCGGTGCGCGGTATGACGACACCGCGTTGAACTCGAGATCCTGCAGTCCGTGCTCGAGACCAAAGGTTCGAAAGCGATCGGTACCCGGGTCGTAACGCGTAAGACCGGCATTTGTACTGATCCAGAGGTGGCCGTCGTCATCACCTTCGATAGCATAAATGACGTCATTCGGCAACCCGCTGTTGGCTGTGTTGAAATGTGTAAACACGCCGGTTGCGGGATCAAAGCGATCAAGTCCACCGCCGTAAGAGCCAAGCCACAATGTGCTATCCGCCGCCGCGTACATCGTTAGCATGTAGTCGTCAGCGGGCGTATTGCGATCATCGGGGTCGTGCTGATACGCGGTCCAGATTCCGCCGCCCGGATTGCGCAGGTCGAAGCGGTTAAGTCCGCCACCCCACGTAGCAAACCACAGAACGCCGTCCGGCAACTCGGCTACTGTTTTCGCCGCATCGTCTGTCGGGGTGTTTTGCTCGTCGGGGTCGCGACAGAATGCCTGGAATTTGCCGGTGGCGCGATCCATCAGATTGAGGCAGCCTGTGCCACCGGACAGCACCCAGAAACGACCGGCGCTGTCCTCAAAGAGGCGCCACGGATTGTCGGTCTGCATTGTCGATAGATCAGTTGCGTCCTGCTGGTATCGCGCCACAACTTGCCCGGTGGTGCGATCAAACTCGTGCAGCGTTCCAGTCTGTGCGCCATCCCGCCGGCTGCCAACCCAGAACGTACCCTGCGAATCTTCCAGCAGGCTCACGATCCATCCAGGTGACAACGACGCGGGGTTACCGGGGTCGTGTCGATAGTGCAACACCTCTCCCGAATGTTCATCAAATCGATCAAGTCCAGACTCGGTACCAACCCACAGAACCGAGTCACCGTCAGCGTGGAACGACCACACGCCCGGGTCGCTGAGAGAATTTGGATTCCCTGGCTCGTACACCGTACGATCGAACTCCGGCCCGGACCACAGAAAAGAACTGACACCAGACTCGGTGCCAACCCACATCACGCCGGCACGATCGAGGTACATTGTGTGAATCGAACCCTCGCTGATCGACGCCGGATTTGCCGGATCATGGTGATACGATGTTGCTGACGCGTCAGGATCTGCCGGATCGAACCGCACCAATCCGTCGCTGGTACCAAGCCAGAGTGTTCCACGAGGATCCGGAAAGACTGCGGTGACAGTACGCGGCCAATCGTCGGCTGGAACGCTAACGGCCACGAACGAATCAGTTGCGTCATCATAGCGGACAAGTCCACGTCCGGTACCGGCCCACAGGGTTCCTCCAGAATCGACTGTGACATCCAGAACGCGGATATCAGGAAGGCCTCGATAGTGCGTGACTGATCCGGTTGTCGGGTTGATTCGGTTGATGCCACCCGCTTCTGTTCCGACCCAGATGTCACCGACGTCGTCTTCAGTAATGGCGTTGATCTGGGAATCAGAAAGGCCGCGCTGGTTGCCGGGGTTATCCGGGTCATGCACAAACCAGCGGGTATCACGCGTAGCGGGATCGTAGCGACTCAGGTTCTCGTCGCGAGCGCCGAGCCACAGCGCGCCATCCGAAGCGAGGTGCATTGACCACAGGATGTGATCACTTACCGTTTCACCGCTGGGGTACCGCTGAAAACTCTCGAAGCGGGGATCGTATCGATTAAGTCCTCCCCCCTCTGTCGCTGTCCACATGGAGCCGTCGCCATCAACAGCAAGGCCGACGATCCACGACGAACTGAGGCTGGATGAATCGAATGGTACCGGACGAAAGATCCGGAGTACATGTCCGTCGTAGCGTACAAGGCCGTCCTCGGTGCCGAACCACAGAAAGCCGAGCGAGTCCTGTTGAATCGCCCCGACGTCCAGCTGCGGGAGGCCATCTTCCAGGGTCAGGTGGTGGAAGATGATAGACTGCGACTGTGCGGATGCCGGGCCATGCCCAAAGCACGTGATTAGAGCGAGTGCTGGAACCAACCGGGCGAACCGGACCGACATGCGCGACGCGGACTACTTAGACAGTCAGTCCAAGGTACGACAATTTGTTGCGCGGCGGACAGCAGTTCAGCGGCCGCTGCACCTGATCGTTTTGATCGATTACATCGTTTTGTCGTTGCAGCGACTTCGTCGCCTGTCGTTGGGCCATGCGTTGCGGCCATAGACAACGTTCCGCGCCCGAACGATCAGCGCCAACGGCGCGAAACGATCCAAACGATTAAGGCGGCCGCAGGCCGCCGATAACGATCAGCGCCAACGGCGCGAAACGATTCCTAACGATTCAGGCGGCCAAAGGCCGCCGCTAACGATCAGCGGGCGCAGCCCGCGTAACGATCCAAACGCGGATGGCCCAATACCGGGCACTTTTGCGGTTATAAGGCAAAGCCGCCGTGTGTTTTGTCCGGCCTGGGCGGTTTGGCCAATCAACAGCCTCCATCCGCACTCCATGGCTGGTATCCGCTTCGCCCTACTCGCTCTGGCGCTCCTCGCTTTCGCCGGCCTGCCATCGTCGGCTGTCGGTCAATCGTTTGAGCAGCTTCCGACACTGCCTGGCAACACGAACATTCCCCAGCCGCTCGACATTTCTGACGACGGACGCGTATTGGTCGGTGTCGTCGGTACCACTCCAGTGCGCTGGCTTGACGGCGAAGTTGTCGCGCTACCCGGGGGCAGCGGGCGGGCCATGGGCGTGTCGGGCGACGGACTCGTCATTGTAGGCACCCTGCAAAACGGTCCGATCTACGGCACCGCGACACGCTGGGACGTAAACCCCGAAGATCCGAGCGACATTACCGCAACGTCCATCAACGTCGGGTTTGGCACCATCGGGAGCATCGCCAGTGCCGTTTCCAACGATGGATCGGTGATCGCCGGAAGCGGGTTCTACACTGCGGGTGGCTTTGAGCGATGGCAGGCGTTCCGCTGGCAGAATGGAACGGCAACTCAACTGGGTTTCCTCGGAGACCACGAGTTCAGCGGCGTCGCCGCCATGTCGGCTGACGGGTCGAAGTTGGCCGGCCAATCCCAGAAGTTTCGTCACGAGGTCGTCGACGGATTCTACTGGGACGGCACGATGTCGAATATCGGCGAAATCGAATCAGGCGCTGAGACCTACGCCAATGGTATGAGCGCAAACGGCCAGTACATCGCCGGCAACACGTTCGCAACTACCTACCATGCGTTCCGATGGTCGTCGGCCGAAGGCATGATGCCGATCCCGTTTGCGCCCGGCGCTGACCGCATGGTGGGGTCTGACGCAACCAACGACGGGTCGGTTTTTGGCTATTGGTTTGTCGACGACGCTTCGTTCCTGTCAGGCTCGTTTCGCTGGACCGCTGACAATGGCACCGAAGACATCGCCACCTTGCTGACAGATGCCGGCGTTGACCTCGCCGGCTTTGAACTGTCACGACTCGAAGCCGTCACGCCCGACGGCTCCGCGATTGCGGGGTACGGGAAATCCGGCAATACCTGGGTTGCGTTCCGTGCCGTACTTGCGCCGTCCACCTCGATCACGGTCAACGAGACGGGCGATGAAGAAGACTTCGACACAAACGACGAGGCATGCGACGTAAACGCGACCGTTGCCGGAGACCAGTGTACGCTGCGCGCCGCGATCCAGACAGCGAACGCCGTCACCGACGGCTCTGCGCAGACCATCAAGTTTGACATTGACGGCACCGGGCCGCATACAATCGCGCCGACCTCCCCGCTTCCGGCGCTCACGGTCAACACCCGGATCGACGGGACCTCGCAGCCCGGCTTTGATGACAAGCCGGTGATCCTCCTCAGCGGGTCCGCGGCCGGCACCGGTGCAAACGGCATCACGATTGGTGAAGCCGGCGCGGGCTCGACTGTTGAAGCGTTGGCGATCGACGGCTTTGACGGGAACG
Source organism: Rhodothermia bacterium (assembly GCA_030431165.1). Classification (GTDB taxonomy): domain Bacteria; phylum Bacteroidota; class Rhodothermia; order Rhodothermales; family JABDKH01; genus JANQRN01. Next base: position 3,947 of record JAUIJQ010000207.1, read on the forward strand.
GCATCGCCGTTGCCACGACAAACGTCACGATTGCCGCATCGTGGATAGGCGTTGGACTCGGCGCGATAGAAGCGGTCGGAAACGGCGGCAACGGGATTTATGCATCCGGGGTTTTTGACAATCTGACAATCGGCCGTGACAGTGATCCGGCATCCGGCAATACAATTGGCAACAGCGGCGCCAACGGGATCTTCCTGGAAGGACCGGCGGGCGTTGCGACGGGCAAGACGACACAATCCGGAATCAACATCAGCGTTTCTCACAACCTCATAGGCATGATCGCGCCGCTCGGTGAAACGCCCACTGCCGCCGGCAACGTCCTCAACGCCATGTCGCTGCAGGGTATCCGCGACGCGCTGATCAAGCTGAACACGGTTGGCAACAGCGGGATGAACGGCATCGAGCTGATGGGCCCACAGGCTACCGGCAACACGTTCGAGGGCAATGATGTTGGCGGATGGTTCATGCGTACCGGCACAACCGTCGACATGGTTGAACCCATGGCCAACCAGCTAAGCGGATTCTTCGCCCACTCCGGTGCATCGGGCAACAACTTTGGTATCGACGGCGGGCGCCCCAACACGGTTGTGGCAAACAAGCGATACGGGCTCCGCTTTGTCAATGCGCACGGCAACTCGATCCTGTCGTCGCTGTTCGGCGTGCCGGCTGACAGTACCGATCAGGCGCCGGGCAAAAACGGAAACGTGGCATTACTTAACCTCGCCAATGTGCTCGGCGGACTCTGCCTCGAAGACTCTGGCGACAACACGATTAAAGGCAACCTCATTTCCAACAACGGAAGTGAGGAGAGTCATGCCGGTGTCATTGTCACGGGTGCCGCTTCTCTCGTAAACCGGCTACTGGCCAACAGCATTGGCACAAACAGTCTTGGTCATCGGCTTGGCAACATCGGCTCAGGCATCCTGGTGACCGGTGGCGCGGACGAAACGCAGATTGGCGGGGACACCCCCGAGCTGGGAAACATCATCGGCGCAAACAGCGGCAACGGGATATATCTCAAAGGCCAGCCGCTCGATGAGTCGCTGGCAAATGTGGCCGCCGGCAAGTACGGGCCAACTGATTCCGACGGACTCATTGCTTACCGACCAACCAAGGGATCAGCGGCGTCGATCAACCTTGGTAACATTGGGCACAACCTGGTCGGCGCCTTTCTGAAAGACGGCGCAGTCAAAGAAATTGGAAACGGGCTCAACGGAATCTGCCTGCTGAACGCGTTCAAGACCGTCGCGAAGAACAATAGTTTTGCAGCGAACGAAAAAAATGGGATCGAGATAGTGGGTCCGCTGAGCATCGAGAATGTGTTCGAGGGCAACGCGGTAGGCGCGCTCGCGCAGAATTGGAATGGGCTGCAGTCGCCATCCGAGGTCATGCCTGTTGGTAATGGCGAAAACGGCGTGCACATCTCTACGGGTGCGCTGAAGAACCTCTTTAAGAAGTCGCAGGCACGCCCGCCTGCCGTGATGGCAAACGCGAAGTACGGATTCCTGATTGCTGAAGCGCATCAGAACCGTGTCAACGACGTGATGATCGGCATGATCAGAAACCTGCCTGCCGCGGCATCAAAGCAGACCGACGCGTCGATCATCAACATCGGCAATGGGCTCGGGGGCATCTGTCTGGTCAGGGCTGCCAACAACCAGATTGGCGCCGCCGGCGCGGGAAACGTGATTGCGAACAATGGATCCGACTCCACACACGCCGGCATTGAGTTACTTGGAGGCTCCTCGATCGGCAATCAGATATATGCCAACGTCATCGGTACCACCGAGGACGGCAATGGCACCGTCGGCAACGCCGGGCCGGGCATTTTGATCAAGGATGCCCTTGACACCAAAGTCGGCGGATTGCTCGGCCGGGTCGGTAACCTGATATCCGGCAATCTTCAGCCTGCAATTGTGGGTGAAGGCGCCTCAGCACTTTCAATACTTGGAAACCTGATTGGTGCAAAGAGCGATTCGACAACGGCGCTGCCAAATGGTGGGGACGCAATTTCTCTGCAGTCTGCGAAGGCTGCGATCGTGGACGGCAACAAGATCTTTGCGACCGTTGGGAGCGGCCTCAAAGTATTTGAGACACTTGGTGCCCGCCTCTTCAACAACACGTTTATCAGCCACAACGCAATCCACGTTCAACAATCGCAGGGCGTACTCGTCGGCGGCACTACGGTTGACGCGCCGCAGGATACACCCGCTCCGCCCGAAGCCCGTGCTCTCTGGTTTATGGATACCGGGGACGCCACGATCAGTGAGGCGCCCGACGGCGGCGGCAACTTGTTGAGGCTGCTTGGCGGCAACGGAATCGTATTCCAGAACTCGAAGGGCAAGGCAAGCGCAACCACTGTCACGGGTG